>NZ_MCSD01000014.1:0-42629 GCF_002872555.1 Vibrio sp. 10N.286.55.E10 | reverse complement strand
ATTAAATCTTTAGGTTGACCAACCTGGAGATATGGACGCTCACTTAGTGAGTTGACCACTGCGGAGTGGTAGTTCAGTTGGTTAGAATACCGGCCTGTCACGCCGGGGGTCGCGGGTTCGAGTCCCGTCCACTCCGCCACTTATTAGAAAAGCCCTGCTAGAAATAGCAGGGCTTTTTTACATTTAAAGAAAAGTGTTTTGCCCTTCGGCCGAATGAGTTCCACAAAGGGTTTGCCAGAAGCCCACAATCCCGTCCATTCCGTTACTTATTAGAAAGCCTAGTCTGACGACTAGGCTTTCGTCGTTTCTGGGTTATGAGTTTTAACTCTTGGTTTTGATTTCCGTAAAAGGTTGTTTTGGTTAGTAATCGTTGAATCGACGATTGATTAGAAAGCTGTGTTAGCAATAGCCGGGCTTCGCGCTTATGGGCTCTAACATGACAAATTATTTTTAATCAATAAGTTAGCAGGGGTTTTCTAAGTAGCGGTGGCTTCTTAATTACTTCTGTTGAGTGATGATTAAGCCGCGCTTTAAACTTCGGAGTTTTGCTGTGTCTCAGAATTGATTTCGTCTAGAGTCTGAAACTCCGCTGCTATACATTCACTTCTTCAATCTTAAACCAATAGGTTGGTTACGGAGGTAGGCCAGATTTACGAGATCCAATACTTAGAGGTACATTACTTAAATGTAATTTTCATCTAATGATTCCAGTTGCTAAGCCCACTGTAATCTAGAGCTAATCTCTATCAAATGACAACTACTGCGAAACGTCTTTACTTTCTCTCGGTACAAATCCAACCAAGTTATCTGATCATTATTCCTTCAAAAATCTATATAAAGATTGTCAGTCAGCTCAAATGGATTCTAAACAGCTTGTTTTATAATTGGCTAAAACTACATACGGATAGCTCTAAAGTATCCCTCAGTGTTTTTTAGGAAACCTTGCGGGTGATTTCATGAGGATTTAACCTCATGACTTAAAATCAGTACTTATAAAGCATTAATAGCATTTGAAATCCAATGATCAAGATGTGTGACTTATGGATTGTTCCGAGCTAGGCAGGCCTTATTAAAAATGGACGGTGCTTCGGTCAGCAATAAGCTGGGTGTGGAGAAGGGATCTGGATGGAAGACCTTTACTACCATCTCTAGTGTTTGCTTATTGGTACTGAGGAAGTTATCCAAGGTAAACAGTAGATACAAAAAAGCCGATGCTTGGCATCGGCTTCATGATAGTTGTAACAGTTTAAGCTGGTTGAACGAGAGCGAGTGCCTTGCGAGAAACTTCGTGAGCAGCCTTCGTTAAGTTTTGCTTTTCTAGTGCATCAGATAAGTATCCGTAATCTGATACGTTTGAGCGAAGTGCTAGTGCTTTCTCGAAGTGGGTTTGTGCTTCTGACCACTTCTGTTCTCTTAGGTAGAACTGAGCCAATGCGCTGTGTGCTTCGGCATTGCCACCATCTTTACTGATGGCGCGCTCTAGCATCACAACGACTGGGTGGTGATCGGCAAGGTTAAGCTCTGGAAGCAACATGTAGAGCTCATTTGAACCACTCTTCGCAATGTTCTCTTTGATCACAGTGAAGGCTTCTGAGTCAGCTTTACGAGCGATCAGTTGCTTCACAAAGCAGGAAACAAGGTGAGAGCTTTGTTTCTGCTTTCTTGAAAGCTTGTTCCAATGGCTGATTAAACCTTCGCTACCTTGCTGCTGTGCCACATCGTGAAGCAAGCCGCATTGTGCTTTTTGTTCTAACTCAACTTGCTCATCAGCCGTAAGAAGCTTGTTTTTAGCTAGCTTAGGCGTTAACTCTAGTAATGGCTGCCAGAGTTTAAGCTGCATGTAGGTGGCTTTTAATAGGCCAAGTACAGCGGTGTTATTAGGGTATGTACCTTTTAAGGTCGAAAGTGTATCGAATGCGGCTTCGTAGTTCGACTCACTGATCTGTTGTTTTGCTTTAGTTAGCTCAACAGCCAGTAGAGAGTCGTCCTGCTGGCTAGCAAGCTCGATGTACTTATCACGCTCTTTCGTATTACCCTGTTCGTGAGCCGCTTGAGAAGCGACTAAATAACAAAGTAGAGGCATGTCGTGGTGATTCGCCCAGCGAGTTACCTTTTTCTCTGCGCCTTTCCAATCACCCTCAAGAAGCTTGATGATGCCTTCATTGGTATAACGACGCGAGCGTTTTAGTTTACGAACGCTGAACCAGTTCCAAGTTGTTGAGCTCGCGTACATAAGCTTCTTAAATAGGTACTCTAAGCCAAACAGTGCGGCCAAAAGGGCAATCACAAAGATAGCCATTGTTGTCACACTCATCTCAATCGTCTTATTGGCAATTGAGATCAGCACATAACCTTGTTGACCCGAGAACTGAGTACCGACAAACAGACCCGCACCGAGTACAAGGAAAAGAAAAATCAAACGAATCATTATTTCTCCTCCGAGGTCATTACCGTTACCTCACGGCGTAGACGTTCACGAATGACATCTGACAACTCATTTTGAGATTCAAGCTTTACAGGGTATTTCACAGAGATGCTCTGTTCACTTAACTGTTTAATTGCTTTCTCAAATTCAATCACTGAGTTGTTATCTTGGTTTAGATACGCTTTAGACCATTCGCTAGCGGTATTAAGAGCTGCGCTATAGAGTTCACCTTGTTCTTTGTAGACGGCGCGAATCGCGGTTTCTAATTTACCTTTGATGTTTTCACGCAGGTAGAAGTGCTGTTCTGGTGATAGTAGAGGGATAACTTCGCCATCACGACTGCGGAATGTGATGAAGTTTTCTGAGAAGTCTTTCATCGAAGTCATCAGGTTGTTCTGCCAATCATTAATATCTTGCGATACAGCTTTTTTCTCAACAACTGCGGCTTCAGGAAGAATCGCATTGGCAAGCGGAAGCGTATCGACTTGCTGTTGCAGACTTGTGATGCGGAGAACTAAACCGTCACGGTCGATCAGAGGAATTGTGCGAAGTTTAGTAATATCATTGGTCATTGATTGACGCAGTGACACTAAGCTAGGGTCGTTCAGTGCTGCGATACGTTGATCGGCACTTTCCATTAACTTGGTTGCGCTAACGGCATCATGCTCTAGGAACAGTTTACGTCCCGCTAGTTTCACAAGGTAATCGGCTTCGGCAAGTAACCAGTCATTCGGGCGGCGACCTTTAACGTCAGCCACTGCTAACTGTAGGCTTTGAATACTCTTCTGCTGTTGAGACTGTACGACCTGAGTTTTCTCCACCGCGTGTGACGCTTCTTGGATAGTCTCTTGCTTGATGGTTTGTAGGTCTTTATTTACTGCAGATTGGGTATTTTGAAGCTGTGCTTGAAGAGCGGCGATTTGAGCTGAATACTCAGCGCTCTTTTGCTGCATTTGAAATGCGATACCGCCACTGAAAATAATCGAAATAGCGATCGCAATAGCGCCTAGTTTGACACCGCGCTTACCTTGCTTTTCTGCTTTCTCTACTTGCTCTTTATGCTCAGTTTGAGGCTGTTCATTTTTAGCGGTCTTTGACGCAGAGGCGTCAAGCTTCTGTTCGGGCTGTTTTGTCTCTGTAGAGTCAGCTTTTTCGTTTTCAACAACTACTGGCTGAGTGTCTTGTTTCTTTTCAGGTTCAATATGCTCGTTATTTTTTTTGCTTGTCATGCTTATTTCCTGTTCTAGCTAGGGCCGGAGAGCAGCCAGTAATATTTGGTTCGTAGCACTGTGAGTATTGGTCACGTTCGAGAAGCCGAGTTGTTGTGCTCGTTCTACTATGCGCTGACTTGGGACAAATAGGTGTCTTGTTGAAAGCCAAGTCAAATACTCATCAGGGGTAATTGAGCAGAGATACTCCAATTGTTCCTGACTAGTGATGACAACTTTGGACGCTTTTTTGTTTATCCATGTTTGATAGGTATTGTGGTCGCTAATGGGAATATATTCTCTACGGTAGGTCTCACAATAAGAGACTTGTGCACCTCGGTTGAGTAGAGAATCTCTAATGAGCTCACGCCCACCATTACCACGTAGTATCAAAATGGACTTATTTTCTACGCCATTAAGTTCAGTAAGTTTAAGAAGGTGTTCACTATCACTAACTTGAGGGTAGTTTACTTTTTGTTTACAGACTTTGCTTAAAACGTGCGCAGTTTTTTGACCAACGCCAAGATAAAGCGGCGAAGTAGGCCAAATGGATGAGGTTTTCGAAAGGATGTTTTGGGCAGCGGTCACGGCGTGGTGACTGACGGCGATGATGATATCGCTGTTACTGAGCTTGGTGCTTAAATCCGCAGAGTTTGGATTATCAACGATACGAATCAGCGGATGATGGATTGCTTGAATCCCTTCATCCGCTAGTTGTTGGCAAAGCGATTGCCCCTCTGAACCGGGGCGAGTCACCAACACTGTCATGATTATTCTTGGTCAGCGTAGAGCTTGGTTAGGATTTCTCTTGCACCATCATCCAGCAATTGATTTGCTAGAGTCACGCCAAGCGCTTCTGCATCCTTACGAGAACCAGAGATCTCACCACGAACCATCTTAGAACCATCCGGTTCACCAACTAATGCACGTAGCCAGATATTGTCGCCGTCTAATAGTGAATAGCTACCGATAGGCACCTGACAACCACCTTCTAGAGTAAGGTTCATTGCTCGTTCGCAAAGCACGCGATCGGCTGTGTCTTGGTGGTTTAGTGGTTCAAGAAGTTTAATCAGACGCTCATCATCAAGACGACATTCAATGCCAACAGCACCTTGACCGACAGCCGGTAGAGACTGCTCTGGTTCGATAAAGCTACGGATACGCTCTTCAAGTTCTAGGCGCTTAAGGCCAGCTGCCGCTAGGACGATAGCATCGTATTGGCCATCATCGAGTTTACCTAGGCGAGTACCAACGTTGCCGCGTAGCTCCTTGATGATTAAGTCGGGGCGAGACTCAAGTAATTGACACTGACGACGCAGGCTGCATGTACCAACGACAGCACCTTGTGGTAGCTCATCAATATTGTTGTAAGTGTTTGATACGAATGCGTCACGTGGGTCTTCACGCTCACAAATCGTTACCAGACCTAGACCTTCAGGAAAGTCGACAGGTACATCTTTCATTGAGTGAACGGCTAGGTCAGCACGACCTTCTAGCATTGCTACTTCAAGTTCTTTAACGAACAGTCCTTTACCGCCCACTTTAGCAAGAGGAGTGTCGAGGATGATGTCACCTTTGGTCACCATAGTTACCAACTCAACCTCTAAACCAGGGTGAGCAGCTTGCAGTGCATCCCTTACAAAGTATGCCTGCCAAAGGGCAAGAGGGCTTTTTCTGGTCGCGATACGGATTGGTGCTGAATTTGTCATGGTGGTTCCGATATAGGTTCTGTAATAGCCTAATCCTACCATTATGAGGCGAGAATTCTTACTGTTTGATCATTTGATACTTTGATAGCTCAGAGATTTTCATTAGTTCACCAAAATAGTGTGATTGGTATCTCATTTGAAACATGGGCTATTATTAGAAATAGTCAATAAAGAGGACACTACGGCGCCGTGAGTTTAACTTTCTGTCATCAAGGAATTGACCAGTATGACAGGTTCCTTTGCTTTACCATTAAGGCTAAAAGTGTTAAATTGATCACGTTTTGTTGCTGCTTTCGTTCAGTAACTAAACAGAACTGCACTTAACCTCAAACCAAGGACTTACCTTGCAGGCTTACACTCAAACTTTGATTCAACGATTAGACAATCTAAATCAGCAGCGCATTGATCGTGCGTTGGCGTTGATGAATGTGCAAGGCCAGCGAGTTTTCAACCTTATTCCCGCACTGCTTCACTTTAATCACCCGATGATGCCTGGTTATTACGACCAACAAGTTCCTTTTGGAATTCGTAGCTTCACGCTTAATGAATTCCAAAAGCAATTTGTCTCTGATACCGAATTAACGCTGGGTGGTAAACTTACCGAGGCTGCTGAACCTGCCATCCTTGGCTTGTACACCATGGGCAGTACTTCTTCTATTGGTCAAAGTACTTCAAGTGATCTTGATATCTGGGTATGTGTGTCTCCAGATATGGATGGCGCATCTCGCGACAGCCTAACCAACAAATGTCTGCTGATTACCGATTGGGCTGAAACCTTAGGGGTTGAAGCTAACTTCTTCTTGATGGATGAAGAGCGTTTTCGTTCGAACCATTCAGAAGAGATGACCGGTGATAACTGTGGCTCTTCGCAGCACTTGTTATTGCTTGATGAGTTCTATCGTTCTGCGGTTCGTTTGGCTGGCCAGCGCTTGTTGTGGCAAATCATTCCTCCAGAAATGGAAGAGTGTTACGACGAGTATGTTCAAGGCTTATGTCAGGATGGCTATCTTGACTGCTCACAGTGGATCGATTTCGGTAAGCTGAATCGTATTCCCGCTGAAGAGTACTTTGGTTCTAACCTGTGGCAGCTCTACAAGAGTATCGACTCACCGTATAAATCGGTGTTAAAGGCGATCTTGTTAGAAGCTTATTCATGGGAATACCCAAATACTCAATTGTTGAGTATTGATACCAAGCGCCGTTTCTTTGCGGATGAACCTGATCTGTATGGTATGGATAGCTACTATCTGATGCTAGAGAAGGTGACGCGTTACCTAGAGCGTATCAATGACCACACTCGATTGGATTTGGTAAGACGTTGTTTCTACCTAAAGACTCACGAGAAGTTGTCACGCGAAGCTGGCATTGGTTCTGTTGCATGGCGTCGTGAAGCCTTAACTGAGATGACTAAGTCTTGGGATTGGGGACAGGAAATCATTGCTGAGCTCGATAACCGCCGTAACTGGAAGGTTGAACAGGTTAAAGTGGTGCACCATGCACTACTTGATGCCTTGATGCTGAGCTACCGTAACCTGATTCAATTTGCGCGTCGTAATGACATCACTTCAGCCATCAGCCCACAAGATATCAGTATCTTGGCACGTAAACTTTACGCTGCGTTTGAGGTCTTGCCTGGTAAAGTGACGCTACTGAACCCACAAATCTCTCCTGATCTGCATGAACCCGACTTGAGCTTCATCGAAGTTCGTCAGGGTCAGTCGAATAAAGCCGGTTGGTACTTGTATAAACAGCCACTGGTAGCGCATCGTATTCTTGGTCAGCCTTCTCTGGAACACCATGAGTACTTGAGTAAGTTGGTTGCTTGGTCATTCTTTAATGGCTTGATTACTGAGTCGACACGTCTGCACTCTGTGGTGCGTGATGCCCATATTGATATCGATAAGTTCTATCAAATGGTGAGTGATCTGCGTAATACCTTCTCTTTACGTAAGCGTCGCCCAAGTATGCAGGCCCTGGCTAGCCCATGTGAGATTAGCCAGTTGGCGATGTTCATCAACTTTGAAAATGACCCGACTTCTGAATTAAGTGGTCGTGCATTAAAAGTGGATCTCAAGAATGCGGATATCTTCAGCTTTGGTGAAGAAGGTAAGAGTTTAGTCGGTAGTGTTGATTTGGTTTATCGTAACTCTTGGCATGAAGTACGTACGCTGCATTTCCAAGGTGATACGGCGATGCTGGATGCGCTTAAGACGGTACTTGGCAAAATGCACCAAGATGCGTTGCCGCCAGAGTCGGTCGATGTGTTCTGTTACAGCAAAAACCTGCGCGGTGTGATGCGTAACATGGTGTATCAACTGCTTGCCGAGTGTATCGACCTAAGATTGAAACCGATTGAACCAGAGAAGCGCCGTCGCTTTAAAGCCATTCGCTTAGCGAACAAGATGTTTGGCCTGTTTTTTGAGCGCCGTGGTGTGTCGGTTCAGATGTTGGAAAACTCGGTCGACTTCTACCGTAGTATCTCAACCAACAAGCTGAAGGGGTCGCCTTTACTGATGCTCGATAAAGAGCAAGAGTATCAACTGCCAGAAGTGGTGGATGGTTTTGCGAGTGAGGGCTTAATTCAGTTCTTCTTTGAAGATACCGATAAAGGTTTCAATATTTATGTATTGGATGAGTCGAATCAGGTAGAGGTGTATCACCAGTACAGCGGCGAAAAAGATGAGATGATCGCGAGTGTGAACTCTTTCTATACGTCGGTAAAAGATGAGTCGAAGATGTCGTCTAAGTTGATTAACTTTAATTTACCTCAGTACTACCAGATTGTTCACCCTGAAGAGGGTAGCTCCTACGTTGTGCCTTACCGTAACGATGCGACGTTAGCTTCTCGGAGTTCAAAGATAGTCAACATCTAGGCTTATTAAGACTGATTGATATTAAAAAAGGAGTGATTGATTCACTCCTTTTTAGTTTTGCTTACAAATGATTAGACCCAATCGATCTCTTCACCTGCATGCTTCACGCATTCTTCTTTCACCATCTCAAACAGCTCCATGCCCGTCTTTGAACATGTCCACTTGTCGTCAACTAGCTTGAAGTGAAAGCCACCAGATTTAGACGCTAACCAGATTTCTTTCATTGGTTCTTGGCGGTTGATAATGATTTGGCTGCGGTTCTCAAACTCGAGTGTCATTACGTTACCAGTCACTTCGTAATCAATATCTGCCTCTGATTCATCGATAGCTTCTTCGATGTTTTGCATCTGTATATCGACCAGTTGATGAAATTCAGTCTCGTTCATCCTTTCTATCCTATTGCTTTTCCTGAGTGTGGTGCGATTATAGGGGGCATTGAGTTAATAATCACGATATGCAAAATGAAAAAATTAATTACCGCTCTGTTTATGGTGTCCGTTATTGGACTTTCTGGTTGTGGTCAAACGGGTCCGTTATACGATCCTGATGAAGTTCAGCAGACTGAACAATCACAATAAGTGAAGCACGCAGAAATCGTTATTTATAAGGGATAAGAACTTTGGATTACTTCAACTATCAGGAAGATGGCCAGCTTTGGGCTGAGGACGTCGCACTTTCACAATTAGCAGAGCAATATGGTACACCGCTGTATATATATTCTCGTGCAACATTAGAACGCCACTGGAATGCGTTTGATTCATCGGTTGGTGAGCATCCACACTTGGTGTGTTATGCCGTTAAAGCTAACTCAAACCTTGGCGTATTAAACACTTTGGCTCGTTTGGGTTCAGGTTTCGATATCGTTTCAGGCGGTGAGCTAGAGCGTGTGGTTGCTGCCGGTGGCGATCCAGCTAAAGTTGTATTCTCTGGTGTCGGTAAAACAGCTGCTGAAATGAAGCGTGCGCTTGAGTTGAACATTAAGTGTTTCAACGTTGAGTCTGAGCCAGAACTTGAGCGACTGAATAAAGTGGCTGGTGAGCTTGGTGTTAAAGCACCGATTTCACTGCGTATCAACCCAGATGTTGATGCCAACACTCACCCTTATATTTCTACAGGTCTGCGTGATAACAAGTTTGGTATTGCTTTCGACCGTGCTCCTGCTGTCTATGCGTTTGCACAAACACTCGATAACTTGTCTATCCATGGTATTGATTGCCACATCGGTTCTCAGTTAACGGATATCGAACCTTTCATTGATGCGACTGACCGTTTGCTTGCTCTGATCGACCAACTACGTGCTGATGGTATTAACATTAAGCACCTTGATGTTGGTGGTGGTTTGGGTGTGGTATATCGTGATGAATTACCACCACAACCTTCAGATTACGCAAAAGCACTATTGGCTCGTTTAGACAATCATTCTGATCTAGAGCTGATTTTCGAGCCTGGAAGAGCGATTGCTGCTAACGCTGGTGTACTATTAACGAAAGTTGAGTTCCTCAAGCCAACAGAGCACAAGAACTTTGCCATCATAGATGCAGCAATGAACGACCTAATGCGCCCAGCACTTTACCAAGCTTGGCAGGATATTGTTCCTGTGAGCCCGCGTCAGGGTGAAGCGGTGACTTACGATTTGGTTGGCCCAATTTGCGAGACAGGCGATTTCCTAGGTAAAGATCGTGACCTTGTTCTTGAAGAAGGTGATCTGCTAGCGGTTCGTTCTGCGGGTGCTTATGGCTTCGCGATGTCATCTAACTACAACACTCGTTCGCGTGCGGCTGAAGTGATGGTGGATGGCGATAAAACTCACTTGGTTCGTCAGCGTGAAGAGCTTACGAGTCTGTGGGAACTTGAAAACATTCTTCCGGAGTAATTTTAAGCGTTATGCACTTCCACTTTTCTAAAATGCATGGTTTGGGCAATGATTTCATGGTCGTGGACTGCATTACTCAAAATATTTTCTTTTCTCCAGATTTGATCCGTCGTTTGGCGGATCGTCACACTGGCGTGGGCTTTGATCAGCTACTTGTGGTTGAGGCTCCCTATGATCCAGAAACTGATTTCCATTATCGCATATTTAATGCGGATGGCAGTGAAGTGGAGCAGTGTGGTAATGGCGCTCGTTGTTTTGCACGATTCGTTCGCATGAAAGGCTTAACGAATAAGTACAGCATCAACGTGAGTACCAAGAAAGGTAAAATGGTTCTCAAGATTGAAGAGAATGACTTGATCACGGTGAACATGGGCATTCCTGAGTTCGAACCTGGCAAGATTCCATTTAAGGCGAAGCAGCCAGAGAAGACGTATATCCTAAGAACGGATGTACACACTTTATTCTGTGGTGCAGTAAGCATGGGTAACCCGCATGTGGTGACTGTTGTTGATGACGTCGACACGGCTGATGTGGATACCTTAGGCCCGCTTCTTGAATCACATGAACGTTTCCCTGAACGTGTTAATGCTGGCTTTATGCAAGTAGTTAACCGTGAAGAGGTTCGCTTACGTGTTTATGAACGTGGTGCTGGTGAGACTCAAGCGTGTGGCAGCGGTGCATGTGGCGCGGTTGCGGTAGGCATTACTCAAGGCTTATTGGCTGAGAATGTAAAAGTTCGTCTACCTGGCGGTGACTTACACATTAGCTGGCAAGGCCCGGGAAAACCTCTGTATATGACGGGCCCAGCGACGCATGTGTTTGATGGTCAACTTTCTTGCTAATAATGATTTATAACCAATAGATTCATAAAATATAAAGGATAGGTTTTGTCTTACGTTGAAGCCGACGCACTCACCGCAGAAGTGGTCGCGGAATATTTACGTGATAACCCAGATTTTTTCCAAGACCGAAAAGATTTGGTTGATCGCCTTGCTATCAATAACGTTGAGCAGGGCGCTGTTTCTCTGGTTGAGGTTCAGCTTAAACGCCAGCGTCATCGAATCGAAGAGCTTGAAGAAGAGATCACTGGCTTGATGTCGTTGGCGGCAAATAACGATAAAACCTTCTATGAGTTTATGGATCTGCAAGCGCAAGTGCTGAAATGCAGTGACTTCATGCAGGTGATAAAAGCCGTTGAACAAAAAGCGTTAGATCTTGGGCTTAAAGCGCATGTTCGAATTCTTTCGCAACCGGGTTTTTATCAACTTAGTGCCGAGGGTTACTCGAAGTTTTCGCTTAACCATTTTAATGGCAAAGATGCTTATCTAGGACGCCTGAGAAAAGCCGATAGACACGATTTGTTTGGTGATTATCCAGTTCCAGAGCTAGGCTCTTATGTAGTACTACCGCTTGCTAAGCAGTCTCCATTGGGCTTGCTCGCCTTTTCTAGTGAAGATGGCGGACATTTCCAACCCCATATGGATACGCTCTTTTTACGCCATTTAGCACTTGTTGTCGCTCATTTGGCGGACACCTTACCTTGGCAGATAAATAATGAGCCTAGAGCCCAAAATACCTCTTCCTAACAGCCTTCAAAAGCCACTTTCTCGCTTCTATGAGTATCTCAGAAGCGAGAAGGGACTCAGCTTACACACCCAACGTAATTACAAACAACAACTTGAAACCATGGCCGGTCATTTAGTCACGCTAGGGCTAAAGGATTGGGGTCAAGTCGATGCGGCTTGGGTAAGACAACTTGCCAGTAAAGGCATGCGTGAGGGAATGAAAGCGAGCAGCATCGCAACGCGTTTGTCTTCACTACGCAGCTTCTTTGATTTCCTTGTGTTGCGTGGCGAAATGACCGCCAATCCAGCCAAAGGTGTCTCTGCACCTCGCAAGCAACGCCCTTTGCCTAAAAACCTCGATGTCGATGAAGTCGGTCAACTGCTTGATGTTAATGAGGACGATCCATTGTCTATTCGTGACCGGGCGATGATGGAGGTGATGTATGGTGCGGGGTTACGATTGGCAGAACTGGTCGGTATCAACCTGAAAGATGTGTTGGGTCGACAAGGCGAAATTCGAGTGATTGGTAAAGGCGACAAAGAACGCAAAGCGCCTTTTTCTGGTTTAGCTAAAGAGTGGGTCGATAAATGGCTCAAAGTCCGTGGTGAGTTGGCTTCACCGGGTGAAACCGCACTGTTTGTCTCTAAGCTCGGGACTCGTATTTCTCATCGAAGCGTGCAAAAACGTATGGAAGAATGGGGCAAGAAGCAATCTGTCGCGAGCCACATCAGCCCGCATAAACTGCGTCACTCCTTTGCAACGCATGTGCTGGAATCGAGCCAAAACCTTCGTGCTGTTCAAGAATTGCTTGGCCATGAAAACATCTCGACGACCCAAGTGTATACCCACTTAGATTTCCAACACTTAGCACAAGCTTATGATCAGGCTCACCCGAGAGCGCGTAAGAAGAACAAAGACTAGATTTAAGGGTTTATTATGCGAATTTATCGAGGGTTAAAGCCCATCAAAGCCATGACCTTTGACTTGGATGACACCCTGTATGACAACTGGCCTGTGATCATGAAGGTTGAGAAGGAGATGGCACAGTGGCTTTATCAAAAGCACCCAGTGTCGGCTTCTTTATCGCTCGAAGAGTGGCAGGGCATTAAGCAGCAAGTCGCATCTGAAAACCCAGCTTTGAAACATGATGTCACCGTGTGGCGTGAAACTCAGATTAAGAGTGGTTTGCTGCAATTGGGTTATTCTCAGCAGCAAGCAGAGCAAGCGGCTCGAGAAGGCATTGAGCATGCCTTGTGGTTGCGTAATCAAGTCGATGTGCCTGACGAAACACATCGAGTGATGACTGAGCTTAGCCAACGTATTCCTCTAGTTGCAATTACTAATGGCAATGTCGACCCGCACAAAATTGGCTTAGGGCTGTATTTTCAGTTAATCCTTAAAGCCGGCCCTGATGGCAGAGCTAAACCTTACCCAGATATGTTTGAAAAAGCTCAGCAGCACCTAGATTGTAATGCTGAGAATATTCTTCATGTTGGTGATCACCTCAAAACGGATGTCTACGGAGCCAAGCAAAATGGCTTCCAAGCATGCTGGTTTAATGACACTGGTTCCAATTTATACCACTCCCCGAAGGCGAGCCTGCTTCCTGATGTTGAAATAGACCAACTTAGCGATCTTATGCGACTAATTTAATGGCTAGGTAGGCTTATTGTGTCGCATTTATGATAGTGAATTGTTACATTAGTCGCCTATAAAAGCCTGATTAGGTTAGGATAATTGGCGACTACTTTTTAGCGATTCATTTCAGTCATAGCAGTGGTTGCGGGTTGTTACTTCACTCGATTTTGAACAAGGGTTGGCATGCAAACATTTACATTTCTCGCAAATACTGAGGCGTTATTTAGAGCTCAATTTGATCAGCGAGAATGGTGTGACAGCAAACAGTACCTTATTCAAATCTTCTCAGCTCAATCTTCAGATCTGGCTCGTCAAATCGCGAGTGTTGCCCTCAATCGCTTAAACAATGCGACGCTAATCGGTCAGAGTGCTCGTCATGTTATCTGTGACAACTGTCTTGAGAGTACATGTACTTTAGTCATCATCAGTGAGTTTAACGAAACCCATCTAACCTCTGCGGTTCAGCCGTTTACTGGCAATCCAACTCAAGACAGCCAAGCGCTTGCTTCTCAGCTAGGCCTAACCAAAGACACCAAAACCGTTATCAGCCTATGTGATCAGGTAGAAGGGCGTGATTACCCTATCTATAGCGCTTTTGAGAATTTGCCTTACGCCTTGCCGATCGCTGGTGGACTGTGTCATGAGAATGAATTTGGCCGTTGGGTTATGTATAACGAGCAAACCTACCAGCACGCCTGTGTTGCGGTGGCTCTGACTAACCCAAGATTGAAGGTTTGGTCGGACGCGTACTCTGAGTGGAACCCGATTGGGATGAAGCTACGAGTCACACACGCAGTTGGAAATCGCTTATACGCGTTGAATGACAAGCCGGCTATTGAGGTATTCAAACATTACCTTGCGGATGGCAAAGACCTTCCTTTTAGTCAACTGATGAGCTTTCCGCTTTATCGAGAGCTTGGCAGAAAGAAGGGTATCTCGACGCCTCTGCGTATTAATGATGATGGCAGTATCGAGTTTGATAGCCCTTGGCATGTTGGTGAAGAGGCGCAGTTTTGTTATAACCACCCCTCTTTGACCGCTGAAAAGGTACGTCATGGTGCCGAGATGCTTGCGATGCATCAGCCTGAATCGGTGAT
Source organism: Vibrio sp. 10N.286.55.E10 (assembly GCF_002872555.1). NCBI lineage: Bacteria > Pseudomonadati > Pseudomonadota > Gammaproteobacteria > Vibrionales > Vibrionaceae > Vibrio > Vibrio sp. 10N.286.55.E10. The sequence goes on along the minus strand of NZ_MCSD01000014.1, from coordinate 28,240 downwards.
CATCTATAACTGTGTATCTCGACTTGAGTTTATCGACAGTAAACTTGAGCTCAAGCCATTTGAAGGGATAGTGAACACGTGTGGTGCCTACTGTATGGGGGAGCTATACCGTAATGAAGACCGTCAAGAAATACTGCATCACAGCCTGACTTATATTGCTATGCGCGAGTCTGACGAGATCAAAGAGTTTCATTGTGAAGACTTTCAGTGTGGCTCAACAGTGTCGCCATTACTTAACCTGGTCAGAAATGCAGTCGCTGATCTCGACAGTATGAATACTCAGATGGAAAAGAAGCTCCATCAACAAGCGCGTCGTTTAACCGAGAGCTATCGCATTGACTCACGCACTGGCTTGCCGAATCGTATCGTATTAAAAGAACGCCTCAATACGATTCTATTTAGTGAACACTTACTCACGTTAAAGCTAACGAACTTCCATCAAGTTAATGAAAAATACGGCTACCAAGTGGGTGACCAGTTACTGCTTGATCTGTCTAATCACTTTATCGAACGATTGCAGCTTCGTGTCGTGAAAGAGCCTCGCGTGAAGGTTGAGCTGTTCAGTATTGGTGTCGGAGAGTGGGCGATTATCTTTAATGCCAGTGTTGGTAGTGCGAGAATAAAAGAAGGTTTCGTTGAGTTCGCGGATGACATCGAACACATCAACTTTGAGCCGTATGGTTTGGCTGATATTGATTACCTGTCAGTTTCTTTGTGTGGCGGTTTTGCCAGTCGTTGTGATTTCTTAACCGACAGCGGTGACGAAATCTTATTGAAAGCGATCGAAGCTCGACGTTATGGGGTTCGGAACAATACCCACATCACCAATGCCAAAGACATCCAGGTGAGCGAAGAAGACCGCAAAGAGCAACTCGGTTGGTTGAGCTGTGTAAGTCGTGCGATTTTAGATCAGAACATCATCACCTACTCACAGCCGATTGTGGAATCGGGTACGCACGAAATGATTGGCCAAGAGTGTTTGGTCAGAATCATGGAGTCGGACGGTACCATTGTACCACCAGGAAAGTTCTTACCTATCATTGCTGACACCCATCTATACACGCGTCTTAGTCGACACATGATTAAGAGTACTATCGGCTACATGGCGGATAAGCAGAGCTCATTTTCTATCAATCTATCCCCACAAGATTTGTTGAGCGACAAGACGCTTGAGGTGCTCGAGGCTGCGATCAGTGGCATGAACGATCCCACTCGACTAGGTTTAGAGGTTCTCGAGTCAGAACAGATTAAAGATTATGGCCGCATGATCGAGGTGTGTGATCACTTCCGTGCACTCGGGGCGAGAATCATTGTTGATGATTTTGGCTCTGGTTACTCCAATATCGATGAAATCATCAAGCTAGAGCCGCAGATCATTAAGCTCGACGGTAGCTTGATTCGTAATATCGATAAAGACCAAAAACAAAGAAATATCGCCTCTCAGTTGGTTCGCTTATGCCAAGTGTTCAATGCCAAAACGGTCGCTGAATTTGTCCACAACCAACAAGTTTGTGAGATAGCAGAACAAATGGGTGTCGATTATCTGCAGGGTTACTACTTCGGTGAGCCTAAGCGACTGTTTTAGCTGTTAAAGCTTCCAGTATCAGTATAACTACTGACGATAAAAGTACTGCGCCGCCATTAATGACTGCTTTTTGGCGGAATGAATGATGTCTTACTAAGGTCACATTATTCATAGCACGATCGTAAGTATTCCGTGCAAGCCTTATCTATAATAAGCACAATAACAGATCATTAACGTAACGATTAATGTGAATATGCAGTCGACTTCTCTCCTGATACAAGACATTGAGCAAACCCAACTTGAATTGGAAAAGATAGATTTTCATCAACATGAAAGCCTACTGATTCAGGTGTTTTCGTCTTTCGAGAAAGGTTCTGTTTTGGCTGCCTGCCAAGTGATTCAATCGACATTCCCCAATGCCAAACTGATTGGTTGCAGCGCTAACCATTACATTAGCCAAGGTGTCATCCTACACCAAGGTCTTTATCTGATTGTTACCCGCTTTGACACGACGTCTTACTCCTGTGGTGTTGTCGAATATAGCGAACAACCATTGTCTGATAGCCACGCTATGTGGCAACAGCTTGAGTGCAATGATAATACTCAAAGCATCATTTGTTTCGCAGACCGCTTGCAGATAAATAACCGAGATCTATTTTCAGCATTTGAGCAGTCGAGGTATTCATTACCTATCTGTGGCGGTGCATCGACCATCACAGATAATGGGCGATGGGTGATGTTAGACGGCATTTGCTATGAAAATGCCTATGTGATGCTTGCGCTGCACAGTGTTGAGCTCGCAATCACAAAGGGTTACTTCACTGAGTGGAACCCTATTGGCCGGACTTTCCGAGTAACAGGTGCTCAAGATAACCGGTTGCTGGAGTTGGATGGCATGCCTGTTCGCGAACTCTATAATCGTTACCTCGCTGATGGTCTCGAAGTGCCTTTGGAACAACTGCATAACTTTCCGTTGATGGTCGGTGAGCCGAAAGAGCAAAACATTCACTTACCGCTCAAGGTAGCGGAAAGTGGAGAGATAGAATTCAGTGGCCAGTTTCAAGTGGGCGATGAGGTCCGGTTTTGTTATGACCATCCATCACTGACCTTAGAGCAGATACGACTGGGCGTGCAACAGATCGCCTCTCATAGACCAGAACAGTTCTTTATTTACAACTGCACCTCTCGCATCGACTTTATCGATGGCAACCAAGAGGTTGAGGTTTTTCAAAAATTGGCCGACAGCTATGGCGTTTACTGCATGGGAGAACTTTATCAAGAGAATAGCCAACAGCGAATCTTGCACCATAGCCTCACTTACCTCACGCTTAGAGAGGGCGAGGGTAAGGCGGTATTGCCGTTAGAGACACAACCCGCGACTAACATATCCCCTCTGTTTTCATTGATCCGAAATGCACTGCTTGATGTCGATGACATGAACAACAGCATGGCGAGTAAGATTCAGCAGCAAGCTACTGCATTGACGGCGAGCTACCGAATTGATCACCGTACTGGCTTGCCCAATCGAAGTGTGTTGCGTGAGAAGCTGTCGAAGATGAGCAGTGACAGCCATTTGTTAGCTTTGAAGGTCACGACCTTTGGTCAGATCAATGAGAAGTACGGCTATCGAGTGGGTGACAAGCTTCTGCATGATTTGAGTGAGTACTTTCAAAAGGCGCTGTGGCAGTTCTTTGATGAGGGTTGTCAGCTTTACAGTATCGGTATTGGTGAGTGGGCGGTGGTGTTTGATAGCTGGGCGAGCCAAGAACATATTCATCAGCGATTTTCGGAATTTGCCGATCAAACCGAGCATGTAAATTTCGAGCCGACCGGTTTACCCGACATTGATTACTTGTCGGTGTCTATCTGTGCGGGTATAGCCAGCCGTCGAGATTTTCCTACTACCTCTATTGATGACTTATTGTTGAAGGCAATTGATGCGAGGCGCAGCGCAGTCAGCCAGAACAAACACTTAGTGAGCGCCAAGACGCTCATTCAATTGGAGAAGCATCGCCAAGAACAACTTGGTTGGTTGTCGTGCGTGAGTCGTGCAGTGCTCAATCAGAATATTGTGGCGTGTTCTCAGCCCATATTATCGGCACACAGTCATCAAGTAGAGAGCTACGAGTGTTTGGTTCGAATTGAAGAGGACGGTCAGTTGATTGCGCCGGGTAAGTTCTTGCCAATCATTGAAGGAACCCACCTCTACACACGCCTCAGTCGGCAGATGATAACGCGCACCTTTGATTTTATGAGTCAGCGAACCGATTCGTTCTCAATTAATTTAGCACCACAAGATTTCAGCAATGAGAAAACCATTCTTCACCTTGAGCAAGCGATCAAGAAAATCAGTCACCCACAGCGTATTGGCTTGGAGGTGCTAGAAACGGAACAAATTCAGGATTACGGTCGCTTGATCGAGGTGTGTAACCACTTCCGCGATCTTGGTGTGAATATTATTGTTGATGACTTTGGTTCGGGCTATTCGAACATTGATGAGATATTGAAGCTAGAACCACAGGTGATCAAGCTTGATGGCAGTTTGATTCGCAATATTGATAAAGATAAAAAGCAACGCAAGATCGCTCAGCAGTTAGTGAGCTTATGTCAGATTCTGAATGCTAAGACGGTGGCTGAGTTCGTTCATAATGAGCAGGTGTGTCGTATTGCCGAAGACATGGGGGTCGATTACCTGCAAGGCTATTACTTTGGTCAACCTCAGCGTTTGTTTTGATGGAGCGAGCGTTTCACGTGAAACACTGGTTGGCTCAATAACTAAAGTACGATGTAAAAAGGGTGAGCTTATGGCTCCCCCTTTTTGTTTTCAGTACCTGTCCCGTCCTGAAATGTGTTTATTGCCTTCCTACGCGCCTACTTAGTCTATTTGAGGGCGTGGCCACACTTGTCGGCGTGGAAGACTTTTAGATAATGTTGGTAGTAGTCATCAATGAGCTTGGCAGGTTCACTTTCACCTAAAGATTTGAGTAACTCAATACCCACTTCACAAGTACACAAGTGGCCGCTGTCTTGATTGCGGCGCAAGGTGTATGAAGATTCGCTGGTAATGTCGAGGTGAACTTGCGGAACAGCTTGTAACCACGAGCTCTTGTTAAGCATCTTCTTCGCTTCTTGCCATGTGCCATCCAAGATGATGAATAACGGCTTATGACTCTGGGCTTGGGTCACTACGGCTTGCTGACACTCGATACTTTGATCATTTGGGAATAACAGAAACGGTTGTCGAGTTTTATCTTCAAGCAGTGCGATTAGCTCAGCTGGTGGTGTTTTCCTTTGCCATACAAGGGACCGACACTGATCAAGGGATTGCTGAAGCAGCTTTCCGGTATTGGTATCGCGCGATAGTTCATTCTCATGAGTGAGCAGTACCAGATCGATTTGGCTTTCGACACTAGGTATAAGGTGACAAATACATTGGTGAGTGAAGCCACAACCAGGGCAAGCTTGTTGGTTACTCATGTTTACAGCTTCACTCCACTTTGTGCGGGTGAGATACCATCAGCAAACAACACCACGTCGCTGATATCAGCATCATCTGCAACTGGAGCGACACTTGGGTTTAGCGGATAGCTGACACCAGAGTATGAAAGTGTGTGTTTCGCAGCTGTTGCACCGCCGCCACTGACGTTGAAGATCAGATCCTGCCAGCCGTGGTTTTGCGATTTACCTAAGCGTATGTCGCCCTTAACCAGTGTCACTCGGCTATTGAAGCGCCAGTTATCTTGATGGTTTTCGAAAATCAGCAGTGTACAGCCACCAGAACCACACCAATCGAGTTGGGCAAACAACTCTTCTTTGCCGTCACCATTGAGGTCGTAGGTGAGCCAGCGATACTTAGTATCATCAGGTGAGCTGTTGTTGATCTTAAAATATTCGCGGATCGCTTGGTCAATTTTTGGATCAAGTTGATCGCTGGAGTTCACCTGCTTTGCGTTTAGATCAACGTTAGTGATGGTGTTTACTTGCGCTTGCGCACTCTTAGCTTCGAATAGCACCAGACCGCCATTGGCAATCGGATAGACCACGTTGCCCACTTTCTCTTTTTCAGCGACCAGCTTGCCATTATCGAGTGTGAAGATACGCTCGGAGATCAAATACTGTTGCTGATGGCGAGTCATCACCACTTGTACCTGATTTTGGTTCAGTTGTTGCCAGAAGCCTTGCTCAACAATAGAAGGGTCTCCATTGCTGTATGAATAAGTCGTGATAGCACTGTGGTCATCGTTGAGTTCAAGGTTGATAGAGAACCCTGAGTTTTGCGTTGAGCTAGCGAAGTAGAGTCCGCTCCAGTCCAGCGTTGGATCTTGGTTAGAGAGCGTCGCACAGCCATTGTAGCTGCTGTCGTTGAAGTTGAGCTTGGCTTCCCAGCCATAGATAGAGTCGCTCATGCCGTCGCTACAGCTTTCTTTGATCAGGTTGAGTTCGCCTTGCGCTGATTGACCTTCTAGTTGGTAGTCACGAGTGCTTGGAGTGGTGCGGCTGGATTCAATGCTGAGGATCTGTGGCTGTTCGCCCATCTTGGTGTATTTCAGCTGATCTTTATCAAAAGTCGCTGACCAGAATGGTTCATTGCCGAACACACGAGTAGAGCGCAAAGGTTGGTCACAACGATCAGGGTTCTCTGCAGTGAGGATATTGACTTGGTCAACCACGAAGCGTGCGGTGAAGTCGGCATTGTATCCAGTTTGGCTTGGTACCGTTAGGTGACCGATGAGCTCACCATACAAGGCTTGATAAGGTCTGGTCGCTAAGTCTTGAGCCTCGAGTGCTAGCTCAGGCGATAAGTCTAACCAGTATTGTTGCTGGCTACCGCAAGGGGTAAAGGTTCGGCTCTCATGGCCAACCACAACCTGACCACGCATGATGAAGGTTTGCGGTTGAATGCTCAGTGGCTCGTCCAAGGTTGCTGGTGGAACTTCAGGTTGTTGCGGCGTATCTGGCGCCGTTACACAACCTTGTAGCGCGAATGCGACTAACCATGTCACTGGGTTTTTCATTACCTTCATGTTATATCTTCCTCGAAGCAACCGTTAATTGGATTTATTATGGCATATTGGTTATTTAAAACAGAACCCGACACCTTTTCTATTCAGACTCTGAGAGTACAAAAAACCTCTTGTTGGGAGGGTGTACGCAACTATCAGGCTCGAAACATGATGCGTGATGACGTCAAGCTTGGCGATCTGGTGATGATATACCACTCATCATGTAAAAAAGTTGGCGTAGCGGGGATCGCTAAAGTAACCAGAGAAGCCTACCCAGACCACTTTCAATTCGATCCTGAGAGTGATTACTACGATCCTAAGTCTTCACCCGATAATCCACGTTGGATAATGGTTGATGTCGAGTTTGTGCGAGTGACTGAGCGCTTGATTCCCTTGGCAACGCTTAAAGCTATGCCTGAATTATCAGAGATGCCATTGGTGAAGCGCGGTAATCGCTTATCTATCATGCCGGTTACCGAACAAGAGTGGCAGGCCATCTTAAGCAAAGAAGTGCTAGGTTCTCGATAGCGTTAGAGAGAGCTTTTTACGTAAGGTTCAAAAAAGGCAGCCAGTTGGCTGCCTTTATGTTTTATTGGGACTGCTTAGAGTAGGTTCTTTTCTAAGTAGTGAGCAACGGCATCATCTGCGTTGCTGCCAATCACTTCATTGTCTGGCAGAGCTTTCATCACTTTTTCATGTGATGTGCCCATGATTAGGCCTTTACCCGCCATCGCCAGCATTTCAGCGTCGTTCATACCATCACCAAAGGCAACACAGTTATCCAGTGTCAGGTTCAATGATTTCGCAACAGCGTCTAAGGCGTGGCCTTTAGATACTTCAGCAGCCATCACTTCTAAGCACCAAGGTGTAGAGAAGGCGATGTTCAGTTTGTCGCCAAAAGCATCTCTTAGCTTTTGTTCAAACGTGACGAGATATTCGTGATCCTGATCTGGGTGTGTGAAGAAGACTTTCGCGATGCCTTCGCTTGGTGCGTTGTCAGCTTCAAAGCGTTTGTAACTAAAGCCAGATTCACTGTGGAACTTAGCCAGCATTTCATCTTCACGGTCTAGTAGCCAATCTTCATTCTGGTACATGTGAATAAAGAGGTTTGGATCTTGGCGAACGATATCAATAACAGGCTGAACGAGTTCCTGAGGTACGTTCTGGCTATACATCAATTGATCGTTCTGGTCATGCACACGTGCACCGTTTGATGTGATCATGTACGCCGGAATGCCTGCAATCTGACGAATACCCGCCACATCGACGTGGTGACGACCCGTAGCGAAGATGAAGGTATAACCTTGGTCGTGTAATTTCTTTAGCGTCAACTTGGTAAAGTCGCTTAGCTGATGGTTGGGAGCCAAAAGCGTACCATCTAAATCAGAAGCGACAATTTTCACGGAATCTTTAAGTGCAGGAATACTCATTTAACCCTCATTGCAAAATGCTGAATCAATATTGACGCTAGCCAACGCTAGAATCGTTTTAACTACAATATCTCTAGGTAGAAATTGTATGCCAAATTCATGCAAGAAAAGAGGGCAAAGCTCACTTACTTCTCTTCCTCTTTAGCGACTCTCTCTGCTGTCCGTTACTTTTCTTGTTGTCACGCTAACGCTAAGCAAAAAACTGAGTAATAGCCCCCAATGTTGGATTACGATACTCATCTTTCTCAAACAACACCTCATGTCTAGAACCTTCGATGACCTTAAATTGGCAATCCGAGTTGGTTTTCTTCAGCTTATTGATGAACTTCACTTGAGCATCGTTACTGACAATCTTCTCTTCCCCAGCTTGAATCAATAGTAGAGGGATTTTGATTTGGCGAGTTTGTTGAATCGCTTGCTTGGCTGCCATTAATCCTTGCCATACCCAGCGCGTACTTGGCCCACCCACCTGCAAAGAGGGTGACTCGTCATATAAGCGACGGAACCACTGATAGCGAACCTTGCTGTGGCTCAGTAAGTTGTTTTCGAAAGGCTTCGAGTAATACGCTTGCTGCCCCGGCGCGTAAACTGGCTTGGCGTGATATGCGGTAAGCACTTGTCCAACAATCATCGCGATAGGTTTTAGGTACCATTCAGTGTTGATGCCAAACATCGGCGCACACAGAGTGACCTTATCAAACGGATGGTCTGGATGAGTTTGTAGGTAGCGAGTCGCGATGGTACTGCCCATTGAATGCGCGAGCAGATAGCGATTGGAATACTTACTGAGATCAAAACTGGCAATGACGTCAGACATGTCAGATGCATAATCATCAAACTCATGAATGTGACCGATGTCAGAGTCTGTTACCATACGTTCAGACTGGCCTTGACCTTGGTGGTCAAATGAATAAACGTCATAGCCTTGTTGATAGAAATCATAAAAGAGTTCTTGGTATTTTTGGCAGCACTCGATACGGCCATTTGAAATAACAATCGCCTTGGTATGCGCCTCTGAAGTAAGGCTACACCAGTACAGCCTCTTTTTACCGGATGATGTTACATACCCATCTTTTCGTTGTTGCCAAAGGGTGGGGATCGGGTGTTTAATCGCTTGCTCGAATTGAGGTTCTTGCGTGTACGAAAACGGGGCGGCGCTGTGGTTTTCCATGGGAAATTACCTGAACTGGTGCATGTGAGAGCTTTATCGCTACTAATGTTGTTAGATTAAAGAACTAGTAAGGAAATGCAAATGGATACTCATGTTTGGCTTGCTTATTTCGTCACGGCGATTTTGTTCAGTTTGGCTCCGGGCTCAGGTACCGTTAACTCAATCAGTAATGGGCTAAGTTATGGCACTAAGAAGTCACTCGCGTCGATCGCAGGCTTACAGCTTGGCCTTGCATTTCACATCATGCTGGTGGGAGCGGGTATTGGTGCATTAGTCGCTCAATCTGCATTGGCGTTCACCATCATCAAATGGGTGGGGGTGGTGTATCTTCTTTGGTTGGGTATCCAAAAGTGGCGCGACAACTCTAGCTTAATGGCTTCTGAAGAAAGCTCAACGTTATCGAGTGGCAAGCTGCTAAGAAATGCGGTGCTGATTAACCTTACCAACCCTAAATCTATCGTGTTTTTGGTGGCTCTGTTCCCTCAATTTATCGATCCAACACAACCGCAAGCACCACAGTTATTAGTGCTAGGTGTGACGACGGTATTCATTGATAGCGTTGTTATGTTGGGTTACACCTCATTAGCGTCACAAATGGGACGTTTTATTCGTTCAGATCGCATAATGGGTAAGATAAATAAAATCTTTGGTGGTATGTTCATGGGCTGCGGCGCATTGCTGGCTGCCGCTAAAGCCTAGTGAAAGCAATAGAGTTATAGTTAAACCAATTAGAGTTATCAAGAAATGACCGCTACCTACGTTGCTCGACAACCTATCTTAAACCGAAACAAGAACACGCTTGGTTATGAGCTGCTGTTTCGTGACGGAGAAAGGAATGCCTATCCAGCGCATATAGAGTCTAATCGAGCAACGTATCGTCTGATTGTTGAGAATTTCTTGTCGGTTGGGCTTAATCCGTCGATCCCATCTTCACGTTGTTTTATTAACTTCCCGTATCAAAGCTTGATTCGTCGGCTGCCACTGAGCTTGCCGAAAGACAAGGTGGTGGTTGAGATCCTTGAAACCTGCCAACCGACCGACGAGTTATTAGAAGCCGTTAAAGAGCTCTACCAAGCGGGCTACATGATCGCCCTAGATGATTTTACTTCGACGCCAGAATGGGAACGTTTCCTCAGATATACGCATATTGTTAAGCTCGACATCATGCAGATGGGCTTAGACGAGGCGTGTGATTTGGTTAGGGCGCATCAAGGGAAGAAATTTAGCTTTCTTGCTGAACGAGTCGAAAACGAACAAGAATTCCAGCAAGCGAAAGAGGCGGGTTTTAAGTTCTTCCAAGGCTACTTCTTTAGCAAACCGGAAATCATCAAGACCAAGTACATCAGCCCTGAACAAGTGATTGCCATGGAGCTGTTCCAAGAAGTGTGCAAGCCGGATGTCGACTTTCAGCGTGTCGAGAGCATCGTCGCAAAGGATGTCGCTTTGTCTTATAAGCTACTGCGCTTTGTAAACACCATGTCGCCTCGTCTTGAGGTAACTATTTCGTCATTCCGTCAGGCCTTGGTTTACTTGGGGCAAGAGAAGCTGAAAATGTTTGTTTCGCTGGCGGTAGCGTCTTATGTTTCTGATAAAAAGCCGAAAGAGTTGTATGGCTTGTCTTTACAGCGAGCGCAATTTTGTCAGCGTATGTCTCGTTACCAAGCGTTTGAAGGGCACACTGAGCAAGCCTTTATGATCGGTTTGTTCTCGTTGCTGGATGCATTGCTCGACCTATCGTTAGAGAATTTAGTTGAGCAACTGCCTTTGTGTAAAAGCATCAAGGTGGCTCTGCTTCGTAGAGAAGGGCCATACGGTACCTTACTTGCGCTTGAAGAGAGCTTTGAACATGCCGATTGGCAACAGATTGATGAGCACTGCGCTGATTTAGGGTTAAGCGTGGATCAGGTCAAAACGGAGCTTACTGAAGCTCGCCGCTGGAGTCATACCGTGACCAACAAGCTCTGATGTTTATTCGTTAAACTTTTATGACAATGGAAACGCACGCCTTGACGTGCGTTTTTTTATAACTAACATATGCGCATATCCATATATGAGTATGTAATTATGCTTCCTCACCAATTCTTTAAATTACTGTCTGATGAAACGCGAGTGCGTTGCTTAATGATGATTGTGCGCCAAGAGTGCCTCTCTGTTGGTGAGTTGACTCAGGCATTACAAGAAAGTCAGCCAAAAGTTTCACGCCACCTTGCGCAGTTGCGCTCCAACGGCATTTTGACTGACGTTCGCCAAGGGCAGTGGGTGTTTTACCGCCTGTCACAAGATTTACCGGGTTGGATGCTAAAGTTAATTGATGACCTTATCGCATCGAACTGTTTGAAAACTGAATACCAACAAGACATTGATCGCTTAGAAGAAATGACTTCACGCCCTCAATGTTGCGTTTAATTGAATATTTTTAGATTCACCACTAGCTGAGAGAGCATACGATGACAGTTAAAGTAGGTATTAATGGTTTTGGTCGTATTGGCCGTCTAGCACTTCGCGCAGCATTCGACTGGGCAGAGCTAGAGTTTGTACAAATTAATGATGTAGCGGGCGATACCGCAACGTTAGCACATCTTCTAGAGTTCGATTCAGTTCAAGGTCGCTTTCACCACGAAGTAAATGCAGAAGGCGATGAGATGATCATTAATGGCCAGCGCATCAAGACCACACAAGAGCGCGACATCGATGCGATCGATTGGTCTGGCTGTGATGTGGTTATCGAAGCGACAGGTGTTCACCGTAAGACATCTTTCCTAAACAAATACCTAGAGCAGGGCGTGAAGCGTGTTGTGGTATCGGCGCCAGTGAAAGAAGAAGGCATCGCAAACATCGTTGTTGGTGTGAACGACAACATCTTTGACCCAGCAGTACACAAAATCGTAACGGCAGCGTCTTGTACAACAAACTGTATCGCACCTGTGGTTAAAGTGATCAACGAGAAGCTGGGTATCGAGAATGCCTCTTTCACCACGATTCACGATCTAACCAACACGCAAACTATTCTTGATGCGCCCCACAAAGACTTACGTCGTGCACGTGCATGTGGCATGAGCCTTATTCCTACAACAACGGGCAGTGCTAAAGCGATCGTTGAGATCTTCCCTGAGCTTGAAAACCGTATTAACGGCCACGCGGTTCGTGTACCACTAGCGAACGCTTCTCTGACTGACATCATCTTCGAAGTGAAGCAAGACACAACAGCAGAAGAAGTTAACGCGATGCTAAAAGAAGCGTCTGAGAACGAACTGAAAGGTATTCTTGGCTTTGAAGAGCGTCCGTTGGTTTCTATCGATTACAAAGGCGACCAACGCTCAACCATCGTAGATGCACTATCAACTATGTTAGTGGGTAAGCGCATGGTTAAGATCTACGCTTGGTACGATAACGAAATGGGTTACGCGACACGTACGGCTGAGTTAGTTCGTACTGTCGGCCTTTCTAAATAAGAATCTGGGGAAGACACAATGACACATCCAACGTGGCAACTAGACCTTGAGAAAGGTGCACTTATCCTGACTCCATGCCCAGGCACTAAAGACGCAGACCTAGATGCATCTCTAGCTCAACTTAAAGCGCAAGGCGCAGAAGCAATTGTGACGGCTTTAGACAGTGAAGAACTGGCAAGCAAGAATGTTTCTGAGCTAGGCGAGAAAGCACAAGCACTAGGCATGCAATGGTTCCAAATTGAAATCGAAGATGATTGTGCACCGGGTGCTGACTTTGCGCAGAAGTGGCAAGCAGCAAGCCCAGAGCTACATCAAGTTGTGGATAATGGCGGTAAGGTAGCGATGCACTGCATGGGCGGTTCTGGCCGTACAGGTTTATTCGCAGCTCATCTGCTTTTAGAAAAAGGCTGGGACCTCGATAAGATCGTTCAAGAAGTTCAGGCACTGCGTCCAGGTGCCTTCACTAAATCTATCCAGGTTGAGTACATTAATGGCGTAGCGAATAGCTAATAGTCATCAGTGTTAGACAGGGAGCTTTTGGTATCTGGAGTGTTGAACTTATCATGATCCAAAAGCTCTTTTTGTTTTGGTTGCAGAGATAGCATTATGTTTTCAAATCTAAGTAAGAGCGTTCGCCAATACATGTTGGTGACCTTCAACTACTGGAACTTCACCATTACTGATGGTGCACTTCGTATGCTGGTGGTTTTGTATTTTTACGACCTTGGCTACAGTTCGTTAGAGATCGCCTCGCTGTTCCTTTTCTATGAATTCTTTGGTGTGGTGACGAACCTAATCGGTGGTTGGTTGGGCGCACGTCTTGGCCTCAATAAGACCATGAACATTGGTTTGGGGATGCAAGTTGTCGCCTTGGGTATGCTCGCGGTGCCAACGGCGATGTTGACTATTCCTTGGGTAATGGCGGCGCAGGCCTTGTCTGGTATCGCTAAAGACCTCAATAAGATGAGCGCCAAGAGCTCAATTAAGACCTTAGTGCCGGATGAACAGCAAGGCGCGCTGTATAAGTGGATTGCAATTCTGACAGGCTCTAAGAATGCCCTGAAAGGTGCAGGCTTCTTTATTGGCGGTTTACTGCTTTCAACGATTGGCTTCCAATATGCAGTGCTTGCGATGGCAGCTGTGCTGACTTTGGTCTTCATTGGCAGTGTGCTGAGCTTAGAAGCGGACATGGGTAAAGCGAAAACCAAGCCTAAGTTCAAACAGATCTTCTCTAAATCTGAATCCATCAACATCCTATCTGCAGCTCGCATGTTCTTGTTTGGTGCTCGTGATGTGTGGTTTGTGATTGCTTTGCCAATTTATCTCGGCAGCGTGTTTGGTTGGGATCACTCATGGGTTGGCGGTTTCTTAGCGGCTTGGACTATCGCTTATGGCTTTGTACAAGGCATAGCGCCGAAGATTACGGGTAAAGCTCAGGGTAAGGTGCCAGATGGGCATGCCGCGCTGTTATGGGCTGGTGCGTTGGCTATCGTGACCGCTGCCATTGCTTATGCGGTACAGATTGGTTGGCAACCAGAGCTAGTTATCGTGGGTGGTTTGATGGTGTTTGGTGCTATCTTTGCGGTGAACTCGTCCCTTCACTCATACCTGATTGTGAGTTATGCGAAAGGCGACGGGGTATCGCTTGATGTTGGTTTCTACTACATGGCGAATGCAATGGGTCGCTTGATTGGCACAATCTTGTCGGGCTTGGTATTCCAAATGGCAGGTTTGTCTGCGTGTTTGTGGGTTTCCTTCGCATTCTTAGCGATAACGACGGTGATCTCTCTGCGTTTACCTAGGATACCGCAAATCTCAGCAGCATAAGCTTCAGCCGCATGAGCTAAATTCGCGATAAGCATCTCCTTTAACACTAAGCTGACTTGGTATTTATTCCGGTCAGCTTTTTTATTGCTATAGTAGAATGATTGAATATTAATCAGGCATTTACATGAAGCAGCGAATTCTTTTTTTTGATTTAGCACGATGTGTCGCGGCCGTAGCGGTTATCGCGATTCATGTTTTGGCGCCTTATCGCAACGAACTAGGAACCATTCCTTTCGGCGAATGGTTAACAGCAATCACCGTAAATGGCTTCAGCCGCTGGGCGGTGCCTGTCTTTATATTGATAACGGGTGCTTTGATGTTAAGCGATCAGCGCCCGTTTGACGCTAAGTACTACCTCAAGCGACGTCTAGGCAAAGTATTGATACCTTTCATCGTTTGGTCGCTTTTCTATACCTACCTATCTGGTTGGTCTGCGATGGGCTTTGATGCCGACGTCAGTTGGGACGTGTTGCTCAATAGCTACCATCATTACACCTATTACCACCTCGGTTTCTTCTATTACTTTATCCCGCTCTACTTTGTGATTCCGTTCTTGCAGATCATGGTCAGAAAGTACGGTGATAGATCGGTCTATGCCTTTACGGCGGTATGGCTGTTCACAACATTACTGTTCTTACTGAAAATCGACGGCCCTTGGAGCCACGAATTGTGGCTGTACACCGGTTACTTACCATTGGGGTACTTGCTGTATAAGATTGTGCCACTTAACAAGATGACAGTCGGCGTGAGTGTGTTACTGGGTGGGTTAGCGTTACTAACCACGGTTTACATGGTAGTTGATGCAAGCTTGGTAGCAGAAGAGTACACGGTGGGGCGCTGGTTATCTTACAAGACGTTGAATACGGTATTAGCAGCGAGCATGGTGTTTATGCTGTGTCGTTATTACGGAGAAGGATTATCTGAGAAAAGTAACCAAGTGGTTGGCTTTATCAGTAAGCACAGCTTAGGTATCTACCTGCTGCATCCTATCTTCTTGTGGCCAATGAAAGAGTTTGGTTGGTACCAGGGACACCCTGCGTGGGTTATCCCATTATGGATTGTGATCAGTGGCGCAGGTGCGCTTTGGATGAGCTGGATGGTATCTAAGTCTGAGAAAACGCGTTGGTTATTGCCTTAGTCGTTAATACTAAGGCCATTAGTTATTATCGCTGATGGTCGGTTTTTGATGAATCGTTGAAGCGGCTTACGATTAGCGTTTCAACGCAAAGTGTAAGAACTTATCGCCTTGGTAGGTTAAGGTTCCTTTGTCGCCGGGGTTAAGGGCGTGGAAATAGTGGATTCCGACTTGGAATTCGCGTTTCGGACCAACCACACCACGTTGAACGTAAATCCAGTACTCTTGATCTTCTTGGCCAGGTTCTGCGTCAGGAAGGTCGATGGATTGTTTGTCTAACACAGTGACATTCACTTTCTTCTCTGGCGCATTTTCACCTTGCGAGTGTTTTCGATAGAAACCAATAAATACCCAAGCCGCTAGAGCAGCGAGTGCAAAAATGGCAAAAAAGAGTGAATTAGGCATATAACCTCCATGTAGTCGTGATGGTTATTCTAGTCTTTCAGGCAATAGGGATATGTGTTTAAAGCCGTTATTCGTGAACTGTTGTAAGCCAAGCTGATTATTTTTCGGCGGACATCACATTTAATGGCCAGTTTGGGATAAAGCATTGTTATTTATTGTCTCTTTCTCTCGTAAATAACAGTGATTTTGTATAAGAATAGGGAAATGCTCGACTAGAATTATAGTGTGGAGTGGGAGGGCCAAGATGACCGATATTGAAAAAGTGGTGACAAGAACTCGCAATATAGAGAAATTATTGAGGCTTCAATATCATGCCGAAGGCGAAGGATTGCATGAGCTTGTAACAAGCTGTGAAGAAAGGCTACCGCACGATATGGTGAGCAAGCTGCGTTATATCGCAACGTGTCGTAACAAGGTAGTCAATGAACATGAGGCTAAGTTGGAAGACCAACATAAGTTCATCATGATGTGTAACGACTGTGAGAAGGAGCTGACTCCACGTAGTGGTCGTTTTATTTGGCGAATTGCGATCTTACTAATGATGGCAATGACTTTGGCTGCCGCAGGTTTCTATTATGCGAACTGGGATGTGCTAACACTGCATCTGTTTTCGAAATGAAAAAATTGAACAAAAAAAGGGACGCTCATGGCGTCCCTTTTTTTATCTGTAACTTGCTTAGTACATCATCGGTAGTGTCATTAGACCTACAACTACCGCGATCATTACAAGTCCTTGTCTTTGCGAAGATGAAATCATAACACTACTCCTAAATTTGGTTGTCTCTCGCTATGTTTTAAAGAATAGCACTACTTATGGCTTTAGATCAATAATTACTTTCGAAAGCTTTAAAAGTAGTAGAAAACTATGAGTTTTTTGCTTGTTTTAGTGTATTTAACTGTGTTTTATGGTGTGTTCTTATTTTGTTCGTTGTGATTTATGTTTGTTCTAATTTGGTTTAACCTGTTGTTTTTTAATGGTTGTTTTGTGTAATTTATATTGTTAAAGGTTGTTAAACTGTATTAATAAGGGTTGGCGGTGGCTAGGTTTGTTTTGGTTGATTTTTTAAGTTTTCGACTTGGTTTTTGTGGCGGTTTTTACCGGGGGCTTGAAATAACCTGACAAAACTGGGTTCTAAAAAAGAAAACTGGCTACTTTACAAGTCTAGGGTTGGTCGGAGTTTTTATTTTCCTATTAAGCTTGAGTTTGTTTGTTTAAGTCATTGTTATTGTTTGCTTTAAATGTATTGATTTTAATTTTTTAAGTGTGGTATTTGCCGGGATTTGGCCAGTTTTTATGGAACCAATAGGTTAGAATTGACCAAAATTCAAGTATGGCGACTCTAATGCCAGTTTGAATAGGTTTTATGATGATTTGCTCTAGTTTTAAACGAATAGTCATTGTCACTGTGGTAATTGTTACGACTTCAATCTAAAGAGACTCTTTTTAGTGGAAGCGTAATCAAGATCCAATTTTGAGGGGCTGAGGCTTTACATCAACACTCGTGTGCCTAGACTGGCGACGATTTAAAGCAATAGGGCAAATGGTATGTGGAGTTGGTTGGCGGTTTCCTTGTCTGGTATCGGAGCAATAGCAGGAACGAAGCATGGACATATCGGTCAGGCCTTATCGTATAAGGTTTTTACCTTTGTATTATTAGCGACCATTGCTTTAACTCAATCTGTCGTTGCTGATTTTACCTATTGGGTCGTTGCTGGGTTGGCGGTTTCTGCGATCGCAGATGTCTTACATACTGTTACTCAAAAACGTCCTCTGCATTTTGTTTGCTTCTTGCTGGCTCAGCTCTGTTACAGCAAAGCATTTTGGTTACAGCTATCAGGAGAAATGGTCTGGTGGTTGTTCGCACTCCTGTTAGCGGCTTGTGTCGTTGCTTTCTTCTTACTTCTGCCTCGCTTAGACAAACTCGTCTTTCCTGTGGTTATCATGGGTATCGTGCTTATTCAGCTTGCATGGGCTTCTGGTGAGCTCTGGTTGCTTGATCCTCAACTGTCGCATGCGGTGGGTTTTGCTGGTTGTGCCGTGTTGCTGCTTTCTGCATTAGCATACGCGCTAAACTTCTATCGTAGCCCCATTAAGGGTGCCTACTTTTGGGTGACGGGCAGTTACTTTCTGGCTCACGCTCTCATTGTTGCTTCCCTTACCATTTAGGGTAGAGCTAGCTTAACTCTGAGCTACATCAAGGCAGCTAAGATGAAAGTAGGTAATCTACGTCTACTTCATTAAACATGAGATAGAGTTATGACTACCGAAATTCATGCACACAACGTTTTAAACCTACTGAGTGAAAAGCCACTGACTTGTGAAGAGTTGACGCAAGAGCTTGCTCAAACTTATGGCGCAGAAGCTCGTTTCCATACCTGTAAGCTGAACGGCCTGGATTTAGATGGATTGCTGAAGTTTTTCCTGAAGATGGAAAAGGTCGTAGTTATTGATGACAAGCTTTGCACTAATCGCGAACGTGTGTGTAACCACTAACTCCCAGTGACTTGGTTTCAGAGCCTTTTGGCTTTTATAGATTAAGAAGAGTGGATGCTATGTTTCGGCTTCACTCTTTAAATTCTCTTTTTACTTTTCTCCTTTCTACTTTTCTATTTGCTCTCGCAAAATTCCCTTCTAATTAGATAAGTTAATCCTTTTATTACTGCGTTCGAAAATCAATGTTGAGGCTGCTATACTCCGCGCACTTACGCTTTTCGAGACAAACTTATGGAAATTTTATCTGCAGCAACCATGCTGTTTCTTATTATGGACCCGCTTGGCAATCTACCAATCGTGCTCTCTATCCTTAAGCATATTGATCCGAAGCGTCGTCGTATTGTTCTTGTTCGTGAACTGATGTTTGCGCTGATTATCCTGCTGTTGTTCTTGTTTGCTGGTCAAAGCATTATGAACTTCCTGCATGTGCAGCCTGAAACCTTGAGTATCTCTGGCGGTATTATTCTGTTCATCATCGCGATTAAGATGATTTTCCCAAGTGCGGGTAGTATTACTGGCCTCGCGGCGGGTGAAGAACCGTTTATTGTGCCGATGGCGATCCCAATGATTGCTGGCCCTTCAGTGATTGCGGCATTAATTCTGTTGTCGACACAGCACCCTGACAACATGTTAGAGCTTTCAGCCGCGGTGATGTTGGCTTGGGGCGCTACCTTCTTCATTCTGATGTTTAATGGCTTCTTCCTGCGAGTGTTGGGTGAGAGAGGCCTTAAAGCCATCGAACGCTTGATGGGCTTGTTGCTGGTTATGCTGTCGACGCAAATGTTCCTAGATGGTGTGAAAGGCTACATGGGTTAACATCAGTATCATCGCTGAATAAAAAAACGCCGCTCAAATGAGCGGCGTTTTTGTCTCTACTGTTTCTGTCATGATGTTTTCTGTAGCTAAGCGTTTTATATCTGAGCTTAAGCTTGATTACATCATGTGCTTGCGTCGGATATCGAGTAGGGCAAAGACACCGAAAATCAATATTGACCACTTCTCCCAACGTGACATTTCGATCTTGTCGCCGAAAGCACCGATAAAAATCAGCATCTGCAGGCCGTGCATGAAGAACAAGAACGCTGTCATGATATAAAGCGCAATCGCCGCATTACCCGGGAACGGGTAGAAAATATTTACGATTAAGATAAACCAAACAAAGGCGATGGCTGCTTTTGCTAGTGGAAGCAAGAACTTCATTCAATAACTCCTATTCTTCAGTGATTCGATTGAACAGTCGGTAACTTGACTGTCCGGTAGTCTTATCGCGATGCAACTCCCAGTTCTCTGGCATAGCTTCGAGTTTCAGCTCTTTCTCTGTCTCGACGTAAATGATGGCATCGTCTGCAAGCCAACCGTTACTCTCAAGCAGTTGTACTGTTTCTGCCAATAAGCCTTTACGAAATGGTGGATCAAGGAAAACCATATCGTAAGGGGTGCCTGGCTTCTTAAGGAAAGAGATAGCGTCAGTATTTACAACATTGATGTTGTCTGCTTTGAGCTCTTTCGCGTTATCAGAAAGTTGTTTAGCAGCCTTTTGGTTCATTTCGAGCAGCGTCACCATTTTTGCTTGGCGAGAAGCTGCTTCAAAACCTAAACCGCCAGAACCGGCAAATACATCCAAGCAAGTTGAATGTGGGATATCTTGAGCCACCCAGTTAAAGAGTGTCTCTTTTACTCGGTCAATGGTTGGGCGTAATCCTTCTAAATCATGGACGGGCAGTTTTCTACCTCTCCATGAGCCACTAATAATTCGAACAAAGCCTCCGGATGGCTTTTTTTGTGATGTGTTTTGCTGGCGACGTCTTACCATAGATTTTTTGACCGCTAATAAAGTGATACTATACCGAGCCCAATTTAAGTGGGTTCGTGTATTAAATAAATTTGCAATGACAAAGTGTATCAAGCTAAAAGCAAACTTATCACTGCTTTGTCATTTTTCTTTACTATTCGTTTGTACAAGCTTGTATTGTATAACAATAGCAAAGAGTCGACGTGTATTAAGTCAATACAGCTAATTAGTAGATCTAGGAAACTCCTCTGATGACGGAAAAAAAGAAGCGCGGATTATTATCGTGGCTTGGTTTTGGTGAAGAAGAACAAAGCCCAAAAACTCAGAATGAAGCGAACGTAGAAAGCGTTGAAGATCAAACTGAAGTTGAATCACAAGTTGAGGCTGAACAGGTCGCGCCTGAAGCTGAAGTCGCTAAGCCAACTGCATCTGAGCAAGCGCTTGAAGAAGCTCAACAAGAACAGCAACCTGTCGCAGCAGAAGCAGAAGCAGAAGCAGAAGCAGAAGCAGAAGCAGAAGCAGAACAGGAAGAAGTGGTTGTTCCTCAAGCTAAGGTTGAAGAAGTACAAGAGAAGCCAACAGAAAGCTTCTTTGCTCGCCTTAAGCGCAGCCTAAGCCGCACTAAAGCAAACATCGGCGCCGGTTTCTTCGGTCTGTTCAAAGGCAAGCAAATCGATGAAGATCTGTTTGAAGAGCTAGAAGAGCAACTTCTGATCGCTGATGTGGGTATGAATACCACGGTTAAGATCATTGAAAACCTGACAGAAAAAGCATCTCGCAATGACCTAAAAGACGGTGAAGCGCTTTATGGTCTGCTCAAAGAAGAGATGGCAGACATCTTAAGCCAAGTAGAACAGCCACTGGTTGTTGATACCACTAAAACACCTTACGTTATCTTAATGGTTGGTGTGAACGGTGTAGGTAAGACAACTACGATCGGTAAACTGGCAAAACAATTCCAAAATGAAGGCAAGAAAGTGATGCTAGCGGCGGGTGATACCTTCCGTGCTGCAGCCGTTGAACAGCTTCAGGTTTGGGGTCAGCGTAATGATGTGCCGGTTATCGCTCAGCACACAGGTGCGGATAGTGCGTCTGTTATCTACGATGCGATTGAAGCAGCGAAAGCACGTGGCGTTGATGTTGTGATTGCCGATACAGCGGGTCGTTTGCAGAACAAGAGCAACTTGATGGAAGAGCTGCGTAAGATTGTTCGTGTAATGAAGAAGATTGATGACTCTGCACCACACGAAATCATGCTAACGCTCGATGCCGGTACGGGTCAGAATGCTATCAGCCAAGCGAAACTATTCAGTGAAGTGGCTCCAGTAACCGGTATTACACTGACTAAGTTAGATGGTACGGCGAAAGGTGGCGTAATTTTCTCAATTGCTGACCAGTTCCAGATTCCAATCCGCTACATTGGTGTGGGTGAAGGTATTGATGACCTGCGCCCATTTGAATCTAAAGACTTCATTGAAGCACTATTTAGCCGCGAAGAGTAACGCGAGTAGCAAAGTGGTTTATCCTTAATCTGCTACCGTTTTTAAATTTGATATTAGTGATCGTAAGAGGAATTTTCGGTGATCAAATTTCAGCAAGTGAGTAAAGCCTACCGAGGTGGAAGACAAGCGCTCCAAAAAGTGGACTTTCACCTGAAACGTGGAGAGATGGCTTTTTTGGGTGGGCACTCTGGAGCTGGTAAAAGTACCTTGCTGAAGTTGATCTGCGCGATAGAGCGTCCAACCGATGGACGTGTCTGGTTCAACGATCACGATATCACTCGTATCCCAGCCAAAGACATCCCTTTCTTACGCCGTAATATTGGGATTGTTTTTCAAGACCATCGCCTGCTGATGGACCGTTCGATTTTCGATAACGTCGCTCTGCCTATGCGTATTGAATCTATTTCTGAAAACGAAATAAAACGCCGAGTCAGTGCTGCGTTGGATAAGACAGGCCTATTAGATAAAGCCCGTTGTTTGCCAAGCCAGCTTTCTGGTGGTGAACAGCAACGTGTGGGCATTGCTCGGGCTGTGGTGAACCGTCCAACCCTACTGCTTGCGGATGAGCCGACGGGTAACCTAGACCCTGAATTATCTAACCGTGTGTTGCGATTATTTGAAGAGTTCAACCGCGCAGGTGTGACGATCATCCTAGCGACGCACGATATCGGGTTAGTGAACACTCGCCCTCAGTACCGCCATCTTGAATTAAACCAAGGATTTTTGAGTGAGGTTGAAGACTATGGCCGCGAATAAGCGCATCAAAAAACCTCAATCTAATCGAGCAGCAAACCGCGCTTCAAGCGACGGCTTCTTTGTTGTTCACTGGAAACAAGCCAAGTCATCGTTCTCGCAAATGTGGCAGCGCCCGTTAGGCAACTTGCTGACCCTTGCGGTGATCTCTATGGCGTTGGCGATGCCAGCTTGTTTGTACCTGTTGGGTAAAAATGTGGGTGAAGTAGCGCAAGATGTCACTAGCCCGTCACAAATAAGTGCTTATGTAGAGGATGGTATTCCTGAGCCACGAGTAATGGTGCTCAAGGATGAAATCGAAAGTTGGGATCAAGTTGAGCTGGTGGAGTACATATCTCCGCAGCAAGGGCTTGCAGACCTCAGCCAGTATTCTGGTTTTGAAGACGCCCTAACTATCCTAGATGATTATTCACTGCCAGGTGTGCTGGTGATTACGCCAAGCGTACACAGCGATACCTTAATTAAAGAACTGGCAGGCACAGTTAAACAACAAGAATTAGTAACCGATGTTCGCCTAGACGAAGATTGGTTAGCTCGATTAGATGCGATCAAAGCACTCGCGGCTGTCATCGTGATTACCTTAACGGTATTGATGTTGGGCGCGGTATTTCTGATTATCGGCAATACACTACGATTTAATGTGTTGGCGCATAAAGAAGAGATTCAAACCATGAAGCTGATTGGTGCGACCGACAGCTACATTCTTCGACCATACCTTTATGCTGGGATGTGGTTTGGCGTATTAGGTTCGATTAGCGCTTGGGTAATGACGGCATTAATTACCGTATTACTGAACAGTGCAGTGGATGACTTGGCTCAGTTGTATGACAGCCACTTCCGCTTAATTGGCCTGAGCTGGGATGAATCTTTACTGCTTTTGATCGTCGGAACTCTGCTTGGTAGTGTGGCTGCGAAGCTTTCTGCACAGCGTCACCTAAAAGAAATTGAACCAGTTTAGGTGAATAGAGTCATATTTAGACGAAAAATAGGCACTTCTTAACCAGTTTTTGCCTTGTATAGACGAATTGATTATGCATAATTACTTCCCCCTCCTTGAAACCTGTTCATTTTAGGTTCAAGATTGTCGGGTTTTAATAGATGTATTACTCCAGATCAGAGATTGATGAGGAACCGAATGGCAAACCAAGCGTATCAAATGGCTTTAGTCACACAAGATAGTTTAGATAGCTATATCCGCTCAGCGAACAGCTACCCAATGCTGACACCTGAAGAGGAACGTGGACTTGCAGAGCGATTACATTACAAAGGTGAGATCGATGCTGCGAAAGGCTTGATCCTTTCCCACCTACGATTCGTGGTGCACGTCGCAAGAGGCTACTCTGGCTACGGGCTGCCAATGGCTGATCTCGTCCAAGAAGGTAACATCGGCTTGATGAAGGCTGTTAAGCGCTTCAATCCAGAAGTTGGTGTTCGATTGGTTTCTTTCGCAGTTCACTGGATCAAAGCTGAAATTCATGAATACGTTCTGCGTAACTGGCGCATCGTTAAAATTGCGACAACTAAGGCACAGCGTAAACTGTTCTTTAATCTTCGTAAGTCTAAAAAGCGTTTAGGTTGGTTTAATAACGGTGAAGTTGAGACAGTTGCTCGTGAACTGGGTGTTGAGCCTTCTGAAGTTCGTGAAATGGAATCTCGCTTAGCGGCACAAGACGCGACGTTTGAAGCGCCCATGGACGATGACGACGGCGGTTCTGCTTACACAGCTCCAGTTTACTACCTAGAAGACAAAGCATCAGACGTTGCTGAAACGGTAGAAGCGGCTAACTGGGAGTCACACACCAATAATCGCCTAGGACTCGCACTAGCAAGCTTAGACGAGCGTAGCCAACACATTGTTCGCTCACGTTGGTTAGACGACAACAAAGCAACCCTGCAAGACTTAGCGGATACCTACAGCATTTCTGCAGAGCGTGTTCGCCAGTTAGAAAAGAATGCGATGAAGAAATTGAAGCAAGCCGTTGGCGATTTCTAATAGCATCTAGTTTCTATTAGCTTCAGAGCTAGCAAATAACTGAATTTTGAAAAGGCCGAGATCGAGAGATCTCGGCCTTTTTATTTTGGATCGATTTCTCAACTTTTGCGATCGAAATTTGCAAAATGATTTTGTGGATAACTCTGTGAGAAGTTTATTCGTCAGCTGTCTAAAAGCAGGGTGTAGTAAGGCTTTGACGGGGTTTTTCGAGTGGGGATATTTTTCAGTTAACCCACAGTTAGATCAGGATCCTTACTACATGTTGTGGATCTATTTTTAAAAAGGCACTTTATTCACGCAATTCACAGATTTATCCACAAATGGTGTAAAAGTGATCGCTGGTGGATAACCTTATTAAGTGGATGTGAATGTTAGCCTTGGGATAGGTTACAATGGCAGCAAAGTAAATCAGTATAAAAGAGAAAGTCATGGACCAGTTTAAACATATCGATGTTAAAGGCGCTCAAGCCCTCATTGAACAAGGCAACGCTCGACTTGTCGATATACGTGACCCGCAGTCTTTTGCGGTTGCCCACTCACAAACAGCCTACCACCTGACTAACGATACGATGGTGTCGTTCATGGATGAGGTTGAGTTCGAACAACCTATCTTGGTGATGTGTTACCACGGTATTAGCAGCCAAGGTGCAGCACAATATTTAGTGAACCAAGGCTTTGAAGAGGTATATAGTGTAGATGGCGGTTTCGAAGCTTGGCACCGTGCTGAACTTCCTGTGATTGCTGGTTAATTACCTTTATCGCTCCAAGCATCTCTCATAGTATGAATAGGAAGTACCAATGATTAGATTGATGGTGTTAGACAACCCACGTCTTGCTCAAGCATTTATTGATTATATGGCGTCTCGTCAGATCCCTATTCAGATGTCTCCTGAGGGGGAAGGGCGTTTTGCGCTTTGGCTTATTGATGGTCAATTTCAAGTTGAAACCGAAGCTGAGCTCAATCGCTTCTTGTCGGAACCCAATCATAAGCGCTATCAAGCGGCGTCTTGGGACATGGCAGAGACCAGGAAGAGCAACTTTCATTATCATACACCAAGCTTCATGGGCATGATAAAAGCCAAAGCAGGCCCTGTGACACTCAGTATCATGCTGGTATGTGTGGTGATTTTTGCTCTGCAGCAGATAGGTTTCGGGCAGGCGATTTTTAACGCCTTACATTTCCCTGCGGTTGATGGGCAGCAATGGCAATTATGGCGCTGGCTCAGTCATGCTGTTTTGCATTTCTCGGTTATGCACATCGCATTCAACATCTTGTGGTGGTGGCAACTGGGCGGAGATATTGAGAAAAAGTTAGGTGGTCTTAAGTTACTTCAGATCTTTGCCGTATCTTCAGCGATTTCTGGTGCCGGACAATACTGGGTCGAAGGGGCGAACTTCGGTGGTTTATCTGGAGTAGTGTATGCCTTGGTTGGTTACTTATGGGTTGTCGGAGCAAAGGCGCCGCAACTCGGTTTAGGTATCCCAAGACAGATCGTTGGCTTTATGTTGGTGTGGTTAGTTCTTGGATACATGCAGCCATTTATGGCCATCGCTAATACCGCTCACTTGGCAGGTTTAGTCGCAGGTGTGATTATCGGCTTTATAGATTCAATGAAAGCGCCGAAATCGGCAACAAGCTAGCGCGTTAGTTACCGAGAATCGATAGATACAAAAAAGCGGCCAGATGGGCCGCTTTTTTATTGGGATTCGTTTTACATCATTACTGATAAAGGTACTTGGTAAACAGTAAGTCAGCAATCAGGGTTTTGCCCGTCTCAGGCAGTAGAATCTTGTTGAGGTGTTCAACCAAAGTCTTTCTCAAATCTTCGCGACCAGACAGAGACTTAATCGTTTCTTCGTTTTGTTTACCAAGCAATTCAATCACCGCATCACGAATCAGTGGTTGGTGATGCTCAATAGCGGCCAAGTCGTTACTATTTGCCACCATGATGTCGAGGCGAACCTGAATGTAGCCCAGTTTTTTACCTTTAGTGTAAAAATTGGTGGTCAGGTCTGGCTCTAGCGTGAAGTAGGCTAGTTTGGGTGCCAATTCCTCTTCAGCGAAACTTGATGCTGAAAAGAGTAGGGTAATCGCAAGAATTATTTGGGCTACATAACGTTTGTGCATATTTGTGACTTTTCTTTAGTTTATTCGCGATATTCGAAACGCATTAGTCTTGTTACAATGAGCGGTCTAAATCTAAATACGTTTACAATTCGAAGAGCGCTTTAATTTTGTTCGAAAGTTGAAGCTTTATTGTACGTGTAAAGTTACCTATTGAATACTAGTATGAATCAGCCAATATCGCTGTATCTTAATTCGTTAATGAATGTAGATTGGCAAAGTACAGAAACATTTGATTTTCCTAATGAAACCACCAAAGAGTGGCTTATGGAGCAAGGTTCTCTTTCCCGCAAGTTGGGTAAGAGCTGTCAGCACCTGTCTGTTGAGTTGCTTCATAATCAAGTTGTAGAACGCTCAAGGCTACAACAAGACGAGGAACATCTTTTATCATCGTTTGATTGCTTACTGCGTAAAGTGATTTTAAAGGGTGATGATGAACCGTGGGTGTTAGGTCGAACCTTGATTCCCCGAGTCACGCTAGAAGATCATCAGCACTCTGACCTTTCTCAACAAGGTAATGTCCCGCTTGGATTGACCGTTTTCAGTGCTGAGAACGTGGAGCGAGATGCGCTGCAAGTCGGTTGGGTTATCGTGGGCGATGAGCAATTACTCGCACGTCGTTCTCGATTATGGATGAACCATAAACCGATGCTTGTGGCTGAACTGTTTTTACCAACATCACCCATTTACTCTAAGGAGAGTGTGTAAATGCTTGCCACCAAAGCGAAGGCGTATTGGCAATTAACGCGAATGAATCGCCCGATTGGTACCCTGTTACTTCTTTGGCCGACCTTGTGGTCATTGATTATCGCCGCACAAGGTATGCCTGATTTTGATGTCTTGGTTGTTTTCGTACTCGGTGTGGTGTTGATGCGTTCGGCTGGCTGTGTGATCAATGACTTTGCTGACCGTAAAGTAGATGGTCATGTTAAACGTACCAAGCAGCGTCCATTACCTTCAGGTTTGGTTTCCAGTAAGGAAGCGATTCTGCTCTTTTTAGTGCTAGCCGTGGTTTCCTTCTTGCTGGTACTGACCATGAATCCACTGACCATTAAGCTCTCATTTATTGGTGTTGGTCTGGCGTTCATTTACCCTTTCATGAAGCGTTTTACGCATCTTCCACAGTTGTTTCTCGGCTTAGCGTTTAGTTGGGCGATACCAATGGCTTGGGCGGCACAAACCAATGAACTGCCAAGCATTGTGTGGTTTATATTCGTGATTAATGCGTTGTGGACGATTGCTTACGACACGCAATATGCGATGGTTGATCGAGATGACGACCTGAAGATTGGTATTAAATCGACGGCGATTTTATTTGGTCGCTTCGATAAACTGATTGTTGGCTCTTTGCAACTCGTCACCCTAGCGATGCTGATTGCGTTAGGCATGCATTACCAACTAGGTGATACCTTCTATTGGGCATTGTTGGTAGCGGGAAGCTTGTTTGTGTATCAACAACACCTGATGCGCCACCGTGATCGAGACCTTTGTTTCCAAGCATTTCTCAACAATAATTATGTTGGAATGGCAGTGACTGTAGGCTTATTCATTACCTTCTGGTAAGCATCAGCTTTTCGAGTTAACGAACGCTAAAGAAAAAGGCACCCAGTGGGTGTAATGCCAGTCAGTTAAG
>NZ_MCSD01000013.1:212233-212815 GCF_002872555.1 Vibrio sp. 10N.286.55.E10 | reverse complement strand
GGATTCGAGTGAACGAGATGAGAAAAGCAAAGGAAGTTATTGTTCTAGTGACTTGATTAAAGCTCCTAACATGCGTGAGATTTGAAATGCTTCCGATTGCCATTGCTCACCAACGCTCTTGGAAATGAACCCAACTTCAGAGCCTATGTCAGCTTGAGTTGCAAATTCACCTATAGACCCCTTAGCGATTGCAAAGAAGTGCTTACGCTCTTTCAGAGATTTCCGCTCACAGCCTTCTGCGATATTGCTAGGTACAGATAAAGCACTACGAGTAATCTGATCTTTAAAACCAAAATCTTTGCACATAGACATTACTCGATAAACGTTTATCGATAGCTGTCGACTTCGTTGCCAAACATCAAGTTTTCTATAAAGCACAATTTCTACCTAAAGACCGAAAACCTAATCATCTCAAAAGAACATCATAGAAAAGTATTAATAAAGAACCAAAGTTCGAGACTTCTATCCTTTCATCTTTTCTAATCTCATATCTGCTCTAACCTTCTAAATCTTTTCGCATCCCGATTACCCGTATCTCTCATCTGCTTTTCAAGCCCTTCGTATCCCGTTTACGCGCATCCC
>NZ_MCSD01000013.1:211331-211458 GCF_002872555.1 Vibrio sp. 10N.286.55.E10 | reverse complement strand
CTGCTCTTAAAGCTCTTCGCTACTCGTTTACTCGTATCTCGCATCTGCCCTTAAAGCTCTTCGTATCCCGTTTACTCGTATCTCGCATCTGCCCTTAAGCTCTTCGAATCCCGTTTACGCGCATCCC
>NZ_MCSD01000013.1:186731-210529 GCF_002872555.1 Vibrio sp. 10N.286.55.E10 | reverse complement strand
TCTGCTCTTAAAGCTCTTCGAATCCCGATTACTCGAATCCCGCATCTGCTCTTAAAGCCCTTCGCATCTCGCTTACTCGTATCTCGTATCTGCCCTTAAAGCTCTTCGTATCCCGTTTACTCGCATCCCGAATCTGCCCTTAAGCTCTTCGAATCCCGTTTACTCGCATCCCGAATCTGCTCTTAAGCTCTTCGTATCCCATTTACCCGTATCACGCATCCGCCCTTAAAGCTCTTCGTATCCCGTTTACCCGTATCTCGCATCTGCTCTTAAAGCTCTTCGTATCCCGTTTACCCGCATCCCGCATCTGCTCTTAGCTCTTCGTATCCCGTTTACTCGCATCCCGTATCCGCTCTTAAGCTCTTCGAATCCCGTTTACTCGCATCCCGAATCTGCTCTTAAGCTCTTCGAATCCCGTTTACCCGTACCACGCATCCGCTCTTAAGCTCTTCGTATCCCGTTTACCCGCATCTCGCATCTGCTCTTAGCTCTTCGAATCCCGTTAACTCGCATCCCGTATCCGCTCTTAAGCTCTTCGAATCCCGTTTACCCGCATCCCGTATCCGCTCTTAAGCTCTTCGTATCCCGTTTACCCGTATCACGCATCTGCTCTTAAAGCTCTTCGCATCTCGCTTACTCGTATCTCGCATCTATTCCTCAAACTCCAGATACAAAAAAACGGCCACACTCGCGTGCAGCCGTTCTAGTATTCGATGAAAGTTAAAACTATTTAACGATCACGTCACCTGACATCTCAGCCGGGATTGCAATACCAGACAGAGAAAGCATCGTTGGTGCTAGGTCAGACAGTTTACCGCCTTCTTTGAACTCAACGTCTTTGCTGCCCACGTAGATAAGTGGAACTGGTAGGTTAGTGTGTGCAGTGTGGATGCCGCCCGTTTCTGGGTTTACCATCATTTCCGCGTTACCGTGGTCAGCGGTGATAAGCAATTGGCCATCCGCTTCTTTGATTGCTTCAACCACTTTACCAAGACATTCATCTAGCGACTCTACGGCTTTAACCGCTGCATCGTAAACGCCAGTGTGGCCAACCATGTCACAGTTAGGGAAGTTACAAACGATAGCGTCGTATTTACCGCCTTTGATCGCTGCAACAAGCTTTTCAGTTAGCTCTGGTGCGCTCATTTCTGGTTGTAGGTCGTACGTTGCTACTTTTGGAGAAGCAACAAGCTGACGTTCTTCGCCTTCAAACTCGTCTTCTTTACCGCCGTTAAAGAAGAACGTCACGTGCGCGTATTTCTCTGTTTCAGAGATACGTAGCTGCGTTTTGCCTTCTTTCGATAGCCATTCGCCGTAGGTGTTCTCTAGAGAAGCCGGTGGGAATGCACATAGAAGCGGGATGTCTGCAGCGTATTGAGTCAGCATCACGAAATCGATCGCTGGGAATACGTTACGAGCAAAACCGTCGAAATCAGGAACGAATGCACGCGTGATTTCACGAGCACGGTCGGCACGGTAGTTCATGAAGATAACCGCATCGCCATCAACGATAGCGGCAGACTCTTCGCCTTCTGCTTTGATCTCAGTCGCTTTCACGAACTCATCGTTTTCGTCACGAGCGTAAGCCGCTTCTAGGCCAGCAACAGCTGTGTCGAATGTGAATTCCGCTTTTGCTTGAGTCAGCAGGTCGTAAGACTCTTGAACGCGATCCCAGTTGTTATCACGGTCCATTGCGTAGTAACGACCAATAAGCGAAGCCACACGGCCTTTGCCCAGTTTAGCGAACAACGCTTGGAAGCGAGCTAATGTGTTTTCTGCGCTACGTGGCGGTGTATCACGGCCGTCTAGGAAAGCGTGTAGGTAGATTTTCTCTGCGCCACGCTCTGCTGCCATTTCAACAGCCGCGTAGATGTGATCTTCATGAGAGTGAACGCCACCTGGAGACATAAGGCCCATGATGTGAACCGCTTTATCAGCTTTCACCGCTTTATCGATAGCATTCACTAGCGTTTCAGTTTGGCCGAACTCGCCGTCTGAAATTGACTTAGTGATACGAGTCAGATCTTGATATACCACGCGACCCGCACCAATATTGGTGTGACCCACTTCAGAGTTACCCATTTGGCCATCTGGTAGGCCTACATCTAAGCCAGAAGCCGAGATTAGCGTGTTAGGTTGGTTAGCAATAAGACCGTCTAATACTGGTGTTTTAGCGTTCGCGATAGCGTTGTCTTGGTTGTCTTCACGGTAACCGTAACCGTCAAGGATCACTAGAGCCATTGGCTTCTTAGCTGACATAGGACTGACCTCGTTCAATTCAAAATAAATCGGTATAAAAACAAATTAGCGTAATTTTACTACAGTTTACAGTCAAAACTGTAGTGGAAGATCAAGAAAGGGCGTAGGTAGGATGATCGAATGTGAAAAAAAGCGTCATTTTGTGTTTAAGGCTTAATAATCATTTTATATGATACTGGTTGAAATAACTGAGTAAATCATAATCAACAGCATGTACATTAGAGCACTTTTAACGTAAGATGCACGCAATTGCAAAGTCGCTATTAATATGTATACAACTTCGGCTAAATACCCCTTAAACAATTATAAAGCAAACTTATAATGAAAAACTCCGTTGCTCTAAAACAAACTCATACATCAGAACTTTCCGACATAGCCATTGAAACAGAGTCAGACCATCAGGCTCTACAAACCTTAGCATCGGAAAGTAAATCTACACTTCACATATACGCGCCTGAATCATGTTTAGATATTCTTCATTCTGTTTTAGCTCGACATGACATTAAATACGATATCAATAACTACACCATCAGGGACTTTAAAGGTGAAACTTTATGTCACTTTAAAAGTGTGGAGCTTGATGAAGAGCACCGTACATTTTTAATTGGAGCTACAGAACTTGGTGCGTGGGTTGAGCCACTAGTGAGCTACTTTGATCGAACGCTTGGCTACACAGAAACGGAACTGCTTCATAGCGGATACTTTCTGCACCAAAAAGCCTTTTCAATCCTTTCAAATAAAAGAAATGTAAACGAAAAGCGCTTTATAGATCTACTGTTCGTTTTCATGATCGGTTTGGTTGCTATTCCTATCGGGCTTTTGACGGCTGCATTAATCAAACTTGAATCACCAGGTCCTATCTTTTTTAAACAACGACGTACTGGCCAATACAATCAGGAATTTGAAGTTATCAAATTCCGCTCAATGCGTAACGACGCCGAAAAGAATGGCGCTCAGTGGGCGACTAAGAATGATGCTCGAGTCACCAAAGTCGGTAACTTCATTCGTAAGACACGTATTGATGAACTGCCACAGTTGATCAACGTCTATAAAGGTGAGATGTCGATGGTAGGCCCACGTCCTGAACGTGAGGTGTTTATTGAGAATCTAGAAAAAGAGATTCCCTACTACCGTTTCCGCCATGCTGTAAAGCCTGGAGTAACAGGCTTAGCTCAAGTTAAGTACCCGTATGGCGCCTCTGTTGAAGATGCAGTTTGGAAGCATAAATTTGATATTTACTACATTAAACACCAGAACTGGCGTATGGAATTGAAGATTCTCTTCTTAACCGTTAAGACCGTTGTTTTTGGAATGGGTCGTTAGTAGAAAATCTGGTCGTTTTTATTAAAAAGCGTCAATTATATAGCATTGACGCCTCTTAATAAGCTGCATATAGTATGCATGTAAACATACCGATTCTATTTATTATAGAACTCGCGGTACCACTGAATAAACTCAGCAACGCCTTCTTTAACTGTTACCTTCGGTGTGTAACCCGTTGCTGCAAACAAGTCTTGGGTGTCTGCATAAGTTTGGTATACATCACCAGGTTGCATTTCACGGAAGTTTTTCTTCGCTTCAATGCCCAGCTCATCTTCAATGGCCTTAACAAAATCCATCAGGTTGATTGGCGAGCCGTGACCAATATTATATACCGCATATGGAGCAGAACTAGTGGCAGGGGAACCGGCTTCTACTGTCCAATCGTTATCACGCGTTGGCACCACATCAGCGATACGCACCACACCTTCAACGATGTCATTCACGTGCGTGAAATCACGCCACATATCACCATTGTTGTTGATATCAATGGTATCGCCATCAAGGATCTTCTTAGTGAAGATAAACGGTGCCATATCTGGGCGGCCCCACGAACCATACACAGTAAAGAAGCGTAAGCCTGTGGTTGGAATACCGTATAGGTGAGAATAGCTGTGCGCCATGAGTTCGTTCGACTTCTTAGTCGCCGCGTACAATGATACTGGGTGATCCACCGAATCTGACGTTGCAAACGGTGTTTTAGCATTCAACCCGTAGACTGAACTTGAAGAGGCATAAACCAAGTGCTTCACTTTACTATGACGACACCCTTCTAGAATGTTCAAATGACCGACTAAATTTGAATCTGCGTAGGCGTGTGGGTTTTCAATGGAATAGCGAACACCTGCTTGTGCAGCCAAGTGAATCACTTGATCAAATTGCTCAGTTTCAAATAAGCTAGCTACACCATCGCGATCGGCAATATCTAACTGGACCAGTTTAAAATTGGCATGCTGAATACGCGCTAGACGCGCTTCTTTCAAAGCCACATCGTAATAATCATTTAGGTTATCAACACCAACAACTTGATGGCCTTTCGCCGTTAGCTGCTCTACTACTGCACTGCCGATAAAACCCGCAGCACCCGTTACCAAATACTTCATTTCTTATTCCTTAGTCTGAACCGAATAAGTCGCGCGTGTACACTTTGTCTTTTACATCCGCTAACTCTTGAGCCATGCGGTTTGAGACAATCACATCACAGCTTGACTTGAACTGCTCGAAATCCGTTAATACTAATGAGTGGAAGAACTCTTTTTCTTTTAGCTCAGGTTCAAACACCACCACTTCAATACCTTTTGCTTTAAGGCGTTTCATAATGCCTTGAATGCTTGAAGCACGGAAATTATCAGAGCCTGACTTCATCACCAAACGGTAAATACCCACGCGTTTTGGGTTGCGCTTGATAATAGAGTCAGCAATAAAATCTTTACGTGTGGTATTCGAATCGACAATCGCACCGATAATATTGTTTGGTACATCAGAGTAGTTAGCGCGCAGTTGCTTAGTATCTTTTGGTAGGCAGTAACCACCGTAACCAAATGAAGGGTTGTTGTAGTGGGAACCAATGCGAGGATCTAAACACACACCATCGATGATTTGACGTGTATCTAACCCGTGTGATTCTGCGTAAGTATCTAGCTCGTTAAAATAAGCAACACGGAGGGCTAAGTAAGTGTTTGAGAACAGCTTTACGGCCTCGGCTTCTGTTGAATCGGTATACAAGATTTCAACATCTTTTTTGATCGCCCCTTCTAACAACAGGTTTGCAAACACTTGCGCACGTTCAGATCGCTCCCCAACTACAATGCGTGATGGATGTAGGTTGTCGTATAACGCTTTACCTTCACGTAAGAACTCAGGAGAAAACAGTAGATTTTCACAACCCAGTTCTTCTTTAATTCTCGCGGTATAACCCACAGGCACGGTAGATTTGAGCACCATCACAGCATTTGGGTTAATCGCCATTACATCTTTTAGCACGGCTTCAACTGAAGAGGTATTGAAGTAATTAGTTTCAACATCGTAATCCGTTGGTGTGGCAATGATGACGTATTCCGCATTAGAATACGCTAACTCTTTATCGAGTGTCGCAGTGAAGTTTAATGGTTTGTTCGCCAAAAAATATTCAATTTCAGTATCAACGATTGGAGATAATTTATCGTTCAATAATCTCACTTTCTCTTCGATAATATCGACAGCAGCGACCTCATGGTGCTGGGCCAATAACATAGCATTAGATAGGCCAACATAGCCTGTACCTGCGATTGCAATTTTCATAAATAAGCCAACTGTCTAAATAGTAATTAATTTTAAGAAATGCATTCCCGCACGAACATACACGGGAAATGATCTACGAATCGATTATAGGACAATTGATTCGTATGTAATAACGCTAACTAGTGAAATTAAGAATTGAGTCTTCACTAAGCCACTCCTCTTTTAAATATGGGTATATGCGCGAATCTGCCATGGCGAACTAATAAAATTGCCTAGACATAGTTCGGATTACTGATTACTGATTACTGATTCAAAGTAGTTAATATAAAGGTGTTTATTTTTAATCAAATCAAACTCTTTACTAAACAATATTGATGAGTTTTGGGAGTATAGTTCTTGTTTTTCTAGTGTTTCTTTGATGCCCAACTTAATACTCTCAGCCGTGTTTTCAACTAAAACTCCATTTTCAGAAATTAACTCTGAGCAGCCTCCAACGTCGCTAAGAACCAAAGGCAATCCAGCACTCATTGCTTCAATGGCCGATAGAGGTAGGCCTTCGCTATCAGATATTAAAGCAAAAACATCATATTTATAAAATTCATTAAAACCATCAACTTCACCAAAAAAATAAGTACGGTTATTCGCAGATTTTTGTATACCTTGACGAAGGGGACCATCTCCAACAAAATATAAATCTAGATCTAAATCTTTGGTAGCTTCTATCAACAACTCATTTCTTTTAGGGGCTCTAAACCTAGCAACACAAAGAACCTTTCTTGATGTGACTGATTTATCATATCCCTCTCGCTTTTGCATAGGGATGATTTTGTTTTTTATTAACTTTAATTTACCAGGTCTAACCCCGATTATTTCCTTAGCTTTCTGATAATCAGAATCAGAGACACACAATACAGAGTCTGTAATTTTTGCCAACAAAAATTCAATATAAACAAATAATGACTGAAATCGACCACCATTATAAATCGCAGACCAGCCATGGCCAACATAAATAACCTTCACCTTACAGAACAATTTACATAAGCGACTGTATACACCTGCGTTCGCAGAACTAGCAACAATTAGATCGATCTGATTATCTTTCACAAAGCTACATAATGAAAACAAATAAGAAAATGAAACCTTATTTCTTATTTTCATATTGTTCATCGTTTTTTTTACTTTGGTGTTCTGAAGCAACCAACCATTTTCATCACTCGCAATATAAATCTCATAGGTACCCGATAATATTTCAGTTTGCTCTTTGATCCATTTCTGCGCGCCACCATTTTCAGATCTAGTGACGACTAAAAGTATCTTTTTCATTTTAACAACGCTTTCAAATAATAAACAAAAGATCCAATAAAGTATTTTAGGGATTTCGAATAGATAGACTCTTTAAAAAGATAACCCGCAACTTCAGCAAAAGAATACGGATTCCCCTTCGATTGATCAGAATGAATTCGGTACTGTAGTAGGGGCTCTTGAATATTATGGAATTTTATGTTTTTGTCACGCATTACACGCAACCATAAATCATAATCTTGCGCAAACCGTCCGCCTAAATAACCATTGTTATCTAACAAAACAGATTTTCGAGCAAAAATAGTCGGATGTGCCAATACAGATTTATAATAGATTTTATTTCTGATTGTTACGTTATCCTCAGGAAGCACTCGTTGACCGATAACAACTCCTTTTCCATTTATATACTCGAGATTTGAGCCTACAATATCATAGTTATGGTCTTCTAATACTCTTAACTGCTTTTCAAATCGTTCAGGCATAGCAATATCATCTGCATCAATCCTTGCTATATATTCACCTTTAGACTTAGACAAAGCTAGGTTAAGGTTAAAACTTAATTGACCAATATTCGTCTCATAAACCCTGATTCGTTGATCTTCAAATTGTTTGATAACTTGCAGCGTATTATCAGTTGAACAATTGACTATTATAATCAGTTCAAAGTTTTTGTAGGTTTGATTTAGTACACTTTCAATGGTTTCAGCTATAAATGGGCCACCATTTTTAACGCAGAGCAATACACTAATCATTGATATTCCCATTAGATAATAGTTTATAAAGGTCAATGATTTCAAAACGTAATGATGTTTCATTGCCATATGCGGGTATTGAATTCAATTTTTCTTCAAATTCACCATCAATTAACCCTATCTCCACAAAATATTTAGTGGATTCAATAAGTTCATCATAAAAAGAAGAAGCCAAAACATTGGAGTGAATTTCAGTTGCGTATTGATCAAACAGATGCAACTTACCTTTAGATATTTTGTACAAGATTAAATTAATTGCTTTGTTTGCCAACACTCCGATAGCTTGCCTATTGGTCAATAAATTATTAACAATACTTTTAAAATTCTTTTTGAAATAGACTCTTTGATTCGATGTATCTCCGATATTTGATATGATTTTGTCATCGATGCTGGAAATAACGCCCCTAATAAGATTTTTATCAAAACGATACTCTATTGGTAATTCAATCATTTTCTTTAAAAGAGTGTAACTTGCAAAAGGTGAAAATGTTTTTCCTACTATTTGGCTTTGTAAAAATAACAGATTCATATGAAACTTAGGGTTTCTTTCAACAATATACTTATACTCGTTAACCGAACTATAATTAGCCTTTGGATCGAAATTTTTTAACGAATTTTTAATATCTTGTTTTATTATACATACCAGCTCTGGTGATATATATTGTGAATACCTATTTAGTACGGAAATATAATCAACGTTTTCCCAAGTATCAATTTTTTTGTCCAACGAAGAAGCATAACCAAAAATGGCGTCAGAGTAATACGTAGAGATGAGGTTTTGTGTCGTATTTTCTGAAAGATAATCATACATGTGTACATGTGAAGACCCGACACTTGCAGCGGAAACCTGTGGAAAATGATCAAATGCCTTAGAATATGATTCTTTTGTTAACTTGTGGAACGAGTATTCACTCAGTTTTTTTAGGTTTAAAAGATCTTTTGCTACTTTGGCTTCTAATATCTTTTCACTATACCCATAAGTAAAAAAGTTAGTTTTAGTCAGTAGATCGAGTTCATCCATTAGCGAAAATGCAAGCCTACTATCCATACCGCCACTTAAGCCCAAAGTAAGTGAATCATTTGTTTGGTTTAGTTCAGCCTCAAAACTTTTTAGTAATATTTTCTTAAAATCTAAAATCACCTCTTCTTTATCGCTAGGGCAATTTTTTTCATAGAAGTTAAAGTCCCAATAATAATCCAATGATGCACTATTCGAATCAATAAACAACTTCCCTGCAGCAGGAAATTGCTTGATTTCCTTATATATAGTTCGGTCATAAATGCCATTACCAAAGAGCAGATACTCCCAAAAACCGGCGTGATCCATTTCTGTTGGAAATTCGGTATATTTTGCCATAGAGATAAAGTCTGAAAAAATATAAATATATTCATTAGCATGAAAATAATATAAAGGAACTGATCTATATATATCCGAAAAAAATGTTATTGAATTATTTTGGAGATCAATAAACATACCTTTCATATTCAAAAGAAAGTCGCCCTGATTTAAACTCTCAAGTTCAGGATATAAAAAATGAGAAAAGTACAAACCATTATTAACTGTAAACTGCTGTAGACCGTTACTTTCGAGAAGGGTGAATTCAAGTGTATTTATGTTAACCTTACCAACAAATGTATTCTTCATTTAAATATGCCTTCAAATCTATTATCATAAGTATGGTTATCAATGGTATTTCTATAACTTTTTGACGCGATAATCTCTCTTTCATTTTCATTATTCAGAAAATAACAAACTCTTTCTAAGAGACTTTCTTTATTGGTAAAGTAGCAACCGGTTTTTTCTGGATAAAGTTCATATAAATCGACATTATCAGTAGTTAAATAAAACGTCCCCGTTGCAGGTACATCAAAGTCTCTCAACTTAAGCGCCATAAAATCATGGCAACCCAAAATGTATCCAAAACCAATAACAATTCGGCATTCATTCATAAATTCATTTACATTGGAGTTATCAATACGACCGTTCTCCCACCCAGTACCATAGGCTTCAACCTGAATCCCGCTATCAATAAGATGTTGTATATATTCACCTCTCAGTCCATATTTTGCACCAACAAAACCAACATCAAATTTTTTAGGGACATTTAACTTATTAAAAAATAGATTAGAAGTTGCTTCTGGGAAGTACAATGAAGGAACACCTTGAGATAAATACCAATCTGTACTTTCTTTTGATGTTACCAAAGAGCCATCTAATAGCGTCATAAAGCCAGAAGTGCCTCTATTATATTTTCTAAAAAAGGACATCATATAAAATGAGTGCCTATCATCCATACAGATATTTATGAACTTAAATCCATATTTTTCTTTTAAATTTTTTAAAATATCAACATCCCATAAACGAGCCCATGATTGAGTCAAAACAACCTTAGGTAGCTCACCTTTTATCTCTAGCTCAGCGAGTAAATCAGTTAAACGTTCAGTATTTAACTTTCGCCCCTGTTTCCTGTCGTAGTATCTCTCTGAATATTGACCATAGCTCCCATCAAATTTGGTGAACAATGTCAGCTTACAGAGTTTTTCAAGCTCCTGAAGAAATCCACTTTTGTCTTGTAACTCATCCGTACCGATATATAATAAATTTATACCTGTATCAAACTTAGCGAACTCTAAATTTCTAGATAATTTTTTCGTGCTTTTTCTACAGGCAATTCTATATTTAAACTTTGTATATAAACACTGCAAATTAATATACAAAGACGAGCTTGTTATTGTTTTTTTCATCGAAAAACCTGTTTAATATTATTGATTATAGTGTTTTTAGAGAGGTGTTAGTGTATTAATTTAAAAATAAAACCACCCCAGTAAAATAAAAAATTTTTAAATTTCAATTAAATAAGTTTTTATTTAATTGAAATTTACATTGAAATATAAAACACCAATCTGTTGGTAAAAACACCCTGCCAACTAATGAACCTAATAACTTGAAAATAGCTACTGGTGGTTATTATGATATATGAAATATGGCTAATGATGAAAAAACAAATCAGATACGTTTATTTGGCAAATATTTATATAGAATATCCCCTAATATTATCAGTAAAATAGGAAGCAAATAAAATGTGAAATTTATAAAGTGGTTATATGTGTGTACGGCAAGTAGAGGCCAAACGGTAAGTGAATACAAAGCTATAAATATTTCACTACGCCCATAAAAAGCTTTCTTATATAGATAATGAGTAATGAAGCCTAAAAAAAACAGATAACTTGCAACTCCAACATATCCAAAATTCCAGATTAATATTCCATATACTGTTGATGGAGATGTTATCTCTATTAAAGGCATACTCAATAATGATTGAGGATTTTCAAAAAAGGAAGTTTTGAAAAAGCTAGGTAGAAAAGCGAAAATAGATTCATAAAATGCCGTAAAAGAATATGAATAAAGATTAGATTCTTGCTGCATTACTATATTAGTTAAATTCATATAGGGCAGCGTCGCATATTGGATTACCGGGTCTAATAATGATACTTTTTCATCTATTAAACTTGTCCGAATCAACCCAACAAGTAAGAAGAATGCAACCCCTACTCCTCCAACAACAACACTGACCTTGCTGATTTTTTTTAATGCTTTTAAATCTGCATGTCGACAATAGTAAATATAAAGGTATGTACAAACAAAGGTAATAAAGATAAAAATCATCTGCCTTTTACCTGAATAGGTTACATAAATAAACAGAAGAAATAAATGGATCCAAAAAATTTTGGAACCTGAATATTTTTTTTTCTTGTTAATCACAGAATAGGGAAACAATATAATCAAACTAAAAACTAAGAGCGAAAACACACCATATAAACCGCCACCCGTTGATTTCTGTGTAGCATTGACAAAAGCAATATCCGAGGCTCCTGACAAGATAGAAAGGATAGGCAACATTCCATACATGGATATAATTTTAACAAAAACTAAAAAAGAGAGCACAAGTAATAACGATATAAACAAATTTAGATCTTTAGTGTTATTACTATTGTTTATTTCTAGCTTGGTTTTAGTCGGCATAAGTTGTAGGAAACCAGCCCCTAAAATAAAAGACACTATACCAAGCATATAAACCCAAAGAACTTGTTCATCAAAAACAAAGGTTCTATACATGTCAAAGTATCGGCTGTCAAAAAAATAAGGTGATAAACCGATAAAACTACCAGCGAGAAAAAGTATTATCGGGTGCAAAAAAAATTTCATTGTCTATTAGCCTACTAAAATTACGAAGCGTGATCATTGCTGCTTGGCACGACAAAGTTCTCAATATGATGATATTTTTTATAGTTAGCTCTTAATTCCTTAATATCCTTATTCCACCATTGATTACTTTGTAGATATTCAATCTTATTTATAGAAAACCTATATTTAAGTAATTTGGCGGGTATACCTGCAACAATAGCATAGGGTTCAACATCTTTTGTGACG
Organism: Vibrio sp. 10N.286.55.E10; assembly: GCF_002872555.1. Taxonomy (NCBI): domain Bacteria; kingdom Pseudomonadati; phylum Pseudomonadota; class Gammaproteobacteria; order Vibrionales; family Vibrionaceae; genus Vibrio; species Vibrio sp. 10N.286.55.E10. The sequence continues at coordinate 198,244 of NZ_MCSD01000013.1, read as the reverse complement.
ACAGCGCCTGCGCCTACTATTGCTCCATTTCCAATGGTAACTCCGTCTTTAATCAATACATGAGCTCCGATCCAAACATCGTTGCCAATACTGATATCTTCGTATTCAGGAAAGTGATTTTTTTTTGTAAATTGCAGTCCTACATGTGACTCAGATGAGAAAAAAACAGGGTGCGTTGAAACAAAATCAGACGACGGATGCATGCCTAATCCAATCCGGCAATTTGGGCCAATTGAGCAAAACTTACCAATCGTTGCGCCTATTATTACCGTATGATTGGCCACATATGAAAAGCTATTCAAATGAACATTATGAAGACGAACAGATTGATAAATCGTCGTATTACTTTCCATGGTACTTTGAGTTATATGGCTAAGGTAATCAATTTTTACATTATCCTTTGCATTCTTATAAAGAAATCTGTGTTTGTTGAGTAACCACCGTAGCCAATAGGTTAGTGGGTTTTTAAGTAAGTCAGATAACATTATATTTACACTTTTTTAAAATTAATTGTGTTTGAATTGGCCCAGCAATCGCAAAGAGCGAAAGTGATATAATAGTAGCAAGAACAACACCACTATTTCCAAGGCCCTGATATTCAACAAAATACACAGATAAAGGAATGTTTATGGCAGCGCCAACTAACAACATATAGAACTGTATTTTTATATTATTAATCGCATTCAAGAAAAAGGCATAATTATTACACCAAGCTAATACAATCACATATACAGCCATATACAATGACAATCTATCCGTTGTAGTCACCTCATCACCTACCCATAATTTAACAAGCTCACTGCTAAATAGATACAAGATTAAAGTAACTGCAACCAAAGAAAATACTAATAATTTCATTTTCTTTAGATTCTTGATAATCCAATTCTTATCCTGCTTACTATACGCTTCAGTATAAGCAGACCACATAGGCGCATTAACTATTCCATGTAAGATTAAAACAACACTAAATAATCGATAAACAATATCATAAGAGGTAACTGAAGCAGGTCCTAACAACTGAGTGATAATAATTCTATCTGAAAGCAATATGAACATTGAAACAAGTTGTAAAGCGAAAAATGCCATACCCACATTCATCAACTTGCCCATTATATTCTTTTGAAAATCCCTAAGAGAAGGGACCAACTCTTTATTTTTACCAAAGAATAAAACCGTTAATAAAATCTTACTCATGAGAATTGAAGCACCATAGGCAATAACAACTCCTAGAACACTATCAATAGACTTCCAAGTCAATAACATCAAGGAAATTAATAACAAAATATAGAAAAGTAATTGCTCCATTTCATTTAATGAATTTTTTTGAATTGCAAAAACAAACTGTTTCACAAAACTAACAACGAAATGTATAAATATAAATCCAAAAAGAACAATGACTATATTGGTGAGTTGACTATCGCTTAACGCATTAGTGTTAAATAAAGCACTCAGATCAAAGGTATTGGCCAATATAACAACAAAGATAAATAAAATAATAGATATAATTAAAATAGTAACATAGCCTGTTAATATTATCTGTTTTGCCTCTTTGATATTATTTAAGCTTATTGCTTTTGTCAAATAGTTCTTTATTCCATTACCTAATCCAAAATCAAAGAACACGACCCAAGTAACAATAGATAATAAAGTTGCCCAGACACCATACAGTTCAGAACCTAATATTTTAACTTGCAATGAGATTGCAGCATAATAAGCAATAAATGCAAGAGCTTTGAATACAAAAGACCATTTTATCTGTTTGAAAATATTAAGATTTCTATCTACCATTTTGTAATGAGCCTAATCTAACTTTTTTGTTAAAGAGTTCAAATATGAGTTTATATTTAATAAATATACAACCATTATAATATACCTAATAAAAACAATGTCACTCACAACCCAATTGCGCTTAGATATTATTTTTATTACGCTCTAAACTGTCCTTGATTTTCAACAAACCACTGATATGCTAAACTTAAACCGTCTTCTAATGACACAGAAGAAACCCAGCCTAAAGATTCAAGCCTATCTACATTCATTAACTTACGTGGAGCGCCATCAGGCTTAGTATCATCAAATTTAATTTTCCCTTCAAAGCCAACGGTTCTAGCAACAGTTTCAACTAACTCACGAATTGTACAATCTACACCAGTACCAACATTAATATGACTTAGCATAGGCTCTGTATTTTCATCATAAACAGCCTCATCTAAATTCATAACATAAATTGAGGCAGCAGCCATATCATCAACGTACAAGAACTCACGCATTGGTTTACCACTTCCCCACGCAATTACTTCTTCGTCATCATTTAACTTTGCTTCATGAAAACGACGTAATAAAGCAGGAATTACATGGCTATGCTCTGGGTGGAAGTTATCAAAAGCACCGTAAAGGTTAGTTGGCATTACACTACGGTAGTCTCGGCCATACTGGCGGTTATAGCTTTCACAAAGTTTGATTCCTGCAATTTTAGCTACAGCATATGGCTCGTTTGTTTCTTCTAACACACCCGTTAGCAATGCTGTTTCTTTCATTGGCTGTTCTGCTAATTTTGGGTAGATACAGGATGAACCTAAAAATAGTAATTTCTGGATATTAGCCAAATGAGCGCCGTGAATAACATTGCATTGGATCATTAGGTTTTCATAAATAAAATCAGCAGGGTAAGTATCATTTGCAACAATACCACCAACTTTAGCAGCAGCTAAATAGATTTGATCTATTTTTTCTGCTTGGAAAAATGCGAGTACAGCTTGCTGGTTAGTTAAGTCTAACTCTTTACGTGAGCGCGTGATGATTTCTACATTTTCATCATTATCTAGCTGGCGAATGATAGCAGAGCCAACCATACCGTTGTGACCAGCTATAAATACTCTTTTTTTATTACTCATAAATACCTTAAAATCATAATTCTATTCACCACAGAGGTACTTAACTATAAGAGGTTCTAGTTTAACTCTGTGTTCCCTGCGGTGAATTATCTAATTAGCTTGCAACTGTTACTGCGATGTTGTATCCGTGGTCTTTTAAGATAGCATGCTGTTTTGCTTTGTTTAGGTCATTTTCAACCATTTCAGCACACATCTCCTCAACTGTAGTTTGAGGAACCCAACCTAGCTTCTCTTTTGCTTTTGATGGGTCACCAAGCAGAGTTTCAACTTCTGCAGGACGAAAATAACGAGGATCAACTTTAACAATTACATCGCCAACTTTCAGTGCAGGTGCGTTATCGCCAGTGATTGATTTGATTGTTGCTATTTCGTTAAGGCCTTTGCCTGTAAACTCAAGTTCAATACCCGCCTCTTTGGCTGATAACTTAACAAATTCACGCACACTGATCTGTTTACCGGTGGCAATGACAAAATCATCAGCTTGATCTTGTTGCAACATCATCCATTGCATACGAACATAATCTTTAGCATGGCCCCAGTCACGAAGCGCATCCATATTACCAAGATACAAGCACGGCTCTAGACCTTGAGCGATATTTGCAATGGCGCGTGTAATCTTACGGGTTACAAAGGTTTCACCACGGCGTGGGGATTCGTGATTAAATAGAATTCCATTACATGCATACATACCATATGATTCACGGTAGTTCACAACAATCCAGTATGCATACATTTTTGCTACAGCGTAAGGCGAACGGGGGTGGAAAGGTGTTGTCTCTTTTTGTGGGGTTTCTTGTACTTCACCATATAGTTCAGAAGTAGATGCTTGATAGAATTTTGTTTTCTTTTCTAGGCCTAAAAACCGAATGGCTTCAAGCAAACGCAAAGTTCCCATAGCATCAACATCGGCAGTATACTCTGGGCATTCGAAAGAAACAGCAACATGTGACTGGGCACCTAAATTATATACTTCATCTGGTTGTACATCTTTAATAATACGGGTTAAATTAGATGAATCGGTCAAGTCACCGTAATGTAGGAAAAAGTTCTGATTTTGTGTATGATTATCTTGATAGATATGATCAACACGCTCAGTATTTAATGATGAAGCGCGTCGTTTAATACCGTGAACCTCATAACCTTTTTCTAATAAAAGCTCAGCTAGGTATGAACCATCCTGCCCTGTAACACCAGTAATTAACGCAACTTTATTTTTAGTCATTTCCATTTCCTACTTTTAATTAACTCTTGTACTAAATGTTTTTTATTTTATCTAAAACATTCACTACACAATTGTATGCTGAACTATATTTATCAGCTTCGGCATAGCAACGTAATTCAGGTGCATTTCCAGATGGTCGTAAGTGTACTACGCGGTTATCTGATAGCGTTAGCCGAAGTCCATCGGTATTATCAACCTTCCTAATTTTTACATTGTCAAAACCTAGTTGTTCAATAAGACCTTGCGGTGAGGTCTTACCTTTCGCTATTAATGCTTGGCTTTTTTCTGTGGCAAAATTTTGAATGCGGTCACTATGTGTAAAACGTCGAGGTAAGTCATTTACAAGCCCTGAAATAGACTGATTTTTTGCAGCCATTAAAAGCATTATCACAGGAAGTACTGCATCACGAGTTGGTAATCCTTTTAATTGGTGACCATTTACTTCAACATTACTACCAAGCAGGTAACCACCGTTTGCTTCAAAGCCAGCAAATGACGTGTTTATTCCAGCTAACTTATCAAACTCAGCAATCACATAAGGAGAGCCTATCTTAGTTCTTTCCACATGAGGAAAGCGCTGGCATAGTTCAATAGCAGTATTGCAACTCACAGGTACAGCAAGTGCTTCAATTTTTAGTGCATCAGACGTTAATAAGCCAAGAATATCACCACGTAGCCAGTTACCATTTTCATCTGACACTAATGGACGATCACCATCACCATCAGTTGAAAATACTATATCTAGGTTAAATTCTTTAGACCACTTAATTGCTTTTAATGTATCTTCGTCTGATACAGCTTCAGTATCAATAGGTACAAATTGGTCACTTCGCTCTAAACTAATTACTTCAGCACCAAACGCTTCAAATATCTTGTAATACAAATCTCGCCCTGCACTGGAATGCTCATAAATGCCGATACGTTTCTCAGCGAGCCACAGAGAGTCGAATAGTGAAGTGTAACGAGTAATGTACTCTTCTGCGGCTCGAGTACTTACTAATAATTCAGGCAATTCAGAAACTCCTAAAAACTCTACCGCTTCATTTAATATAATTTTCTCATCGGCTTTACTAATCTCACCATCTGGGCGATAAAATTTAAGGCCATTTCTGTCGAACGGAATATGACTACCAGTTACCATAATCGCAGGAATAGCGTTTTCTTGTGCTAAATAAGCTAAAGCTGGTGTAGGAACCACACCATAATAGATAATTTCAATATCTAACTGCGTTAAAATAGATGCACAAGCTTGTGCCATTGCATAGCTACTTGGACGGTTGTCTATTGCGATAGCTACTTTTTCGAAGGTGAACTGTTGTTTCATGCTCGTAACAAAAGCAATACTAAAGGCTGCACATACATTTGAAGTAAACTGTGTTACTAGCCCACGGGCACCACTAGTACCAAATGCGACACCGCTATCTCTGATAATTTTTGAGCTAACTAATTTAATTGTCATGCTTATCCCTACACTCTTCCGTAACGATCTTCAAAGCGAACAATATCGTCTTCACCAAGATAACTACCTGTCTGAACTTCAATCATCTCTAGTGGGATTTTACCTGGATTTTCTAGTGCATGAATGGTTCCAAGAGGAATATACGTCGATTCATTTTCTGTCACTATAATTGTTTTATCACCATTGAGTACACTCGCTGTGCCTGAGACAACAATCCAGTGCTCTGAACGGTGGAAGTGCTTCTGAATTGAAAGCTTCTCTCCTGGCTTAACAGTAATACGCTTAACTTGGTCTCTTTTTCCGAAATCGATAGAGTCGTATTTGCCCCAAGGGCGATATACTTCACGATGTAGTTTCTGTTCCGTTCTGCCAGCTTCTTTTAGCTTGTTTACAATCGTTTTTACATCTTGTACTTTGTCTTTTTTTGCCACTAAAATAGCATCCTTAGTTTCAACAATGACTAAGTTATCAACACCGACTGTTGTTACTAATTTATTTTCTGCGTAAATATAGTTACTTGTTGAATCAGTTGTAATTACATCGCCTTTAATTGCATTTTGATTTCCATCTTTTTCAGAGACCTCCCAAAGTGCAGAGAAAGAACCAACATCACTCCAGCCAGCATCTATCGGCACAACAACAACATTTTGACATTTTTCCATTACAGCATAATCGATGGAGTCATCAGGACAAGTTGCAAAGATATCTTTATCAACTCGTATAAACTCCACATCTTCCAATGGAGTTGCAATCGCACGTTTACACACATCTAACATCTCAGGCGCAAACTTTGCTAACTCTTCAAGGTAACGACTTGCTTTGAATAGGAACATACCGCTATTCCAGTAGTAATTACCACTCGCTAAGTATTCCTGTGCAGTTTCTAAATTTGGTTTTTCTACAAACTCACTAACTGAGAAAGCATCCCCTTCTTGACTCCCTGATTTAATATAACCATAACCTGTTTCAGGAGCTGTAGGTACGATGCCGAAGGTCACTAGTTGGTCAGCTTCTGCAAATGGTAGTGCCTTTTCTACTGATTTCTTAAAAGCTTGCTCATTTTTAATGATATGGTCGGCAGCAAGGACTAATAAAATAGGGTCTTCGTTGTCGGTTGCATTGCTTACCGCTTGAAGTGCTGACAGTGCGATAGCAGGTGCAGTGTTTCTACCAACAGGCTCTAAAATAATGCCGCTATGGGCATAACCACCTAAGCGCATTTGCTCAGCAGCAATAAAACGATGCTCTTCATTACAAATCAATACAGGTGCTACATGCTCAATACCAGATAAACGCGCAACGGTCTGCTGTAGCATTGACTGTTCACCTGTAACGGTCAAAAACTGCTTTGGGTAAAGTTCTCGAGAAAGAGGCCATAGGCGAGAACCTGTGCCGCCAGCCATAATAACGGGAGTGATCATAAATTTTCCTGTTTAGGATTCTAATAAAAACTAAAATCCAATTAATTATTTAAATATTAAATCAGCTTGTTTATCTTGTTGAAAGTACCATTTACTATGCAGGTGTACTTGTTCATTTAGTAATAATTCAGATTCATAAAACCATTGATAAGCTGAATGCTGTTCGATAGGCAACGATGTAAGTTCACCCGTAAAGGTAACTGCATAAGCTAGAACTACATAATGTGTTGAAAAACTATCTTCTGAAAAATTATCATTATAAAAGTGCTGGTATATACCTTTGAAATTTGTTACCACTTCTGTTAAACCCAGCTCTACCTTAATTAACCGTCTAAACGCATATTCGAAAGATTCGTCTTTTAGCACTCGACCACCAGGGACAAACCAGTATCCTTGTGCTGGTCGATTTGTTCGTTTACCGAGTAGGATTTGGTCTTTTTCATTACGCACAATCAAATCGATAGAGATAAGAGGCGTAGATTCGATGACAGTTTTAAAAGTTTCTAAAGGGAGCATATCTTTGTATTTTTTCACTTTCCGTGGTAAGGGAGCCCTAGAGTTTAGAGGATTTGATATACAATGCATGAAGTGTTCAAAGTTTAGTCTCAGTAATTATTAAACACTGAGATACTTTGTATTCATTTTTAGACAATCCCATATAAAACCTAGATTTTGCTTACTTTCTTAAACCGCGCCCAATTAAGCCGAAAAAACGACTTTCAACCTTTAGGCTTGCCGCACTTTTTAACTTGCTAACCACTTGCATTTGGGTACGCTACCGCCCTTAGGTTTAGCTCCTACAGGCAAAGTTTAATGATTTATCCGCGATTATGCGGTTTTCATACGGTTTCTAATTTGCTGCGCATTCTAGCAAAGTAAGTGCATATTGACCAGTTTGAAATTTATCCTATTTGGACAAGCCTCTCACCATGCGTTTATCCAGCGAAAGCATTGTACGTTTTGTAGATACTGAGTCCCTATGTGGTACCTGTTTTCTTGTGCTGCATCGCAATAGCGTTTTTCTATATCAATGAAAATATTGCCGTTTCGGTACAACGACACGAAGCTTGGGTTATTGTTTACCGCCAATAACGCTTTAATCTCTGTGCGTGTTAACCCTTGTGGGTAGTGGTTAACCAGCAGTTTCAAGAACTCGCCAATACGCCCTTCCACTCGCGCTATCTCTTTCTCTAAAATGGTTACTTTTTCTTCCGTTGTCAGTTTTTTTAGGCTGATATCGTCCATTTGCCCTCTCCCTAATTCTACTTTTGTATCTTGACGTTTTTGTCCGTATTCGCGCTTGGTCTTCCCTAGCCTTTGGTTTTTCTGAGCTTTTGGTTTCCTAAATCATTGGTTTTCAATAGCTTTTGGCTATGTGAACAAGCGCTTCGTCTGTGAATAATCGAATGGTCACTGCTTAGAATCCGTGCCGGGCGATTTGGATTGAACTAAGGCCTTGATACGCGCTTCGAACGGATTGGTGGTGCTTTTGGCTTTGTAGTCCGCTAGGGCTTGAGAAACAGGTGTGGAGTTTTGAGATTTGCTTTCGGCTTGATTGCTTTTGATAGGCTGCGCTTGGTTTGAAGCAGTTGTGGGCGCACCTGCTTTTGTTGATCCTACGGCTTTTCTTGATTTAGCTTTCTTTGAGGGTTTCACCGCTTGTGTTTGCTTAAAGACTGGTGATGAGTCTCGCTTCGCCTTGGCTTGGGCGCTTCTTCTTAGCCAGCCATTCACAAAGTGACCAATGTGCTCAAAGGGTTTGCGCTTATCGGGGTTAATGTACAGCCAGGCTTGCATGGCATGCAGTTCTTGCAGCACATCTAACTTGGGGTAGGTGCGCTCTAATATGGTGGTGAATTCATGATAAATCGGTGCGCTGCCCTCTTGGGTGAGCAGATGAATCACAGCTTCGCTCTTGGTTTTGCTTTCGGGTTTGGAGGTGAAGGGGGAGCTCTCATGTTGTTCAGAATAGATTGGGGGATCAAGCACATCGGCGGCGTCTGAACTTCCGTTTTTCAAGCTCAGCTCTGTTTTATGTTCTTTATGAAAGATTATGTGTGCAGGATGATCACTCTCCGTGCTGGATCTTGAGTCACCCTGGTAGGTGTCTGAATGGTCAGTTTGATCTAAACCTCTATCTGCTTGGTCTAAATCGGCCTGCTGAATATGGCTGTCGCTAGGTAGGCGCAGCTGATAGATATTGCTACGCTGGCGTCCTGAATCATCAAAGCGCTTTATCCGCTTCACAAAGCCTTGCTTTTCGAGCTCGTTAACGTGTCGTTTCACGGTTCTTACCGACACTTCGCAATATTGCGCCAAGTAATTGAAGGAAGGAAAACACACGCCGCGCGCGTCGGCATTGTCGGCCAATTTTAATAGCACCAACTTGCTGATAGGCGAGCCGGTTTTTAATGGGATAAAAGAAAGAATAAGAGAAACACACATGGTTAACGCTCCTTGTTAATAGTTATTAGCCTTGGCCTAGCGATTACCTTGGGCTATCTATTACCCTTATTTTGGCGATTCGACTGTTCTGGCTAGGGCCATTCGTTTGCATAACAAGTTATTAACACCACTTTTTTAAGCATTAGGGGCAAAGGTAAGGCGAGATAAAAAGTAACAAAAAGTGTTTCTCCTGCTTGCTCTCATCGATATGCAACAACACCACCACTTAGACTGATAACCTTCGAAGCACCTCTCACTTTCTTGTGTTCCTTCGTTTTCACGTTATTACCGCCAACCCCAATCAAGAATGTTGAAGTACATTGCCCTCCCCATGCAGCAATAAGGTGCTTAATGAAGGCGATAGTTTCTCTTTTTATTTCAGCGTATCAACCCGGTATGGCGAGCATCGAGTGCCGAGCTGATCCCCTCAATCCGTCGCGCCAGCCGTTATTTTTTAGTGATAGCGATGGGGCTGGCCAAGTACTGAGCTATGAAGCCGGCGGCTATAAAGAAAGCCAAATTGAAGGTTGTTATTTAAATGAGGATGAATGCGGTGACGCTCCAAGCTATGAGGATATTTGTTGGATGATCAGCCGAGCGCGGCGTAGCCAGCCACTGGGTTATTGCGTGATGTATTTACGTTATGTAAACCACCACTCTGGTTATGCCAAAACCGTAGCCGCCAGTTTACGACGACACATCGCACTGCACCCTAATTTAAAAGAATCGTTATCAACGTCTTTAACCGCCCATTTACAACAACACGAGGATTTATTTTGTCAAACACTCCACCAGCAACTGATCGAGTTCCACACCAGCCGTTAGAGGCTCCTGTTTTGCCTGAGCAGGCTAGCAAGGTGGCGCTCATCCCTTCGTTAGAGCCTTGCTTATCTCCTGCTTCCTATTCTCTAAGCTTGGTTTCAGTTTTACTCCGCTTACCTTTTTGTCCGCCCTATTCCTTTATTACAGTGCATTGCAGCGCCACGCCGCCACAGCAAGATGTAGACGTAGCCGAGATTCGTCGATGGCATAAAAAGAGAGGCTGGCGCGATGTCGGGTATCACTTTGTTATTCGTCGCAATGGGGATGTCGAACTCGGCAGGCCGCTGTCGCAAACCGGCGCGCATGTGAAAGGACACAACAAGGGCAATATTGGGGTTTGTATGGTCGGCGGCTGTAATGCCGACCTGCAACCAGAAGATAACTTTACGCTTGCGCAGCGTAAGGCACTGTTTGGTTTGACTGCTGCACTGCAAGAGCAGTTCTTGATTCCAGATGAGAATGTTAAGGGGCATAAAGATTGGGGGGTGAATAAAGCGTGTCCGGTTATGAAGATAAAAGCTTAAGAGCAGATACGGGATGCGAGTAAACGAGATGCGAAAAGCAGGAAGAGCAGTAGCGGGATTCGAGTATCGAGATGCGAAGAGCAGGAAGAGCAGTAGCGGGATTCGAGTATCGAGATGCGAAGAGCTAAGAGAGCGGATGCGAGTGACGGGTAGCGAGATTCGAAGAGCTTGAAGAGCAGATGCGGGATTCGGGTAAGCGAGATGCGAAAAGCAGGAAGAGCGGGAAAGCAGAGATGAAGAGCGAGAGGGTTAGACTGTCAAAGGCTATACATGCGGTCAAAGCCAATCAATCAACCAAGGAGCAGTATGACATTGTTCGGAAGAATATTTGGGAGCCAGTCTTCCATTAACAAGGGGTTAGATGCAATCACCAACACAGGAGATGCGATGTTTTTTACTGATGAAGAAAAAGCGAAGCACAAGCTGGCACTGCTTAAAGCGTATGAACCTTTTAAGTTGGTACAGCGCTACATCGTGTTGTTGTTCACCATTCCTTATGTGGCGCTGCATGTGATGGTTATTTTAGGTTGTATGCACGGCTACGATTGGAAACCGTTGGGGGAAATGACCAATGAAGCGTTTGGTTATCCTGTGCTAGCGGCGATTGGATTGTATTTAACGGGTGGCGTGGTTAAGAAGTAGAAGAGCAGATGCGGGATGCGAGTAATCGAGATGCGAAAAGCTAGAGGAGCAGATGAGGGTGGCAGGTAAACGAGATGCGAAGAG
>NZ_MCSD01000013.1:180749-185947 GCF_002872555.1 Vibrio sp. 10N.286.55.E10 | reverse complement strand
ATTCGAGTGACGGGTAAACGGGATGCGAAAAGCTAGAGGAGCAGATGAGGGTGGCGAGTAAACGAATAGCGAGGAGATTAAGAGCGGGTGCGAGTGACGGGTAAGCGAGATGCGGAGAGACTAAGAGCGGATGCGAGTAGCGGGTAGCGAGTAGCGAAGAGCTTGAAGAGCAGTTGCGGGATTCGAGTAAGCGAGATGCGAAAGGCTCAAGAGCGGATGCGAGTGACGGGTAAACGAGATTCGAAAGGCTTAAGAGCAGATGCGGGATGCGAGTAAGCGAGATGCGAAAGGATTAAGAGCAGATGCGGGTGACGGGTATCGAGATGCGGAGAGACTAAGAGCGGATGCGAGTGGTTAAAAAATAGGTGCGGGTGGCGGGTAAACGAGATACGAAGAGCCAAAGAGCAGATTCGAGTAGCGGGTAAACGGAATGCGAAGAGCTAGATGAGCAGATGCGGGTGACGGGTATCGAGATGCGAAGAGACTAAAAGCAGATGCGAGTAAACGAGTAACGAAGATATGAAGAGCGGACTCGAGTGGCGCTTTTCGTATCTCGCCACTCTCATCTCGTATCTGCCTTTCAGCTCTTTAGCTCTTATTTTTTCGATACTCGATAACTCGCATCCCGTATCTGCTCTTCGCTACTCGCATCTCGTTACTGCTCTTATCTACTTCTTGTCGCTCGAATACGTGTAGTTGTAGTAACCATAACCATATGAGCTTGATGCTTTCTTCTCGATGGCGTTGAAGATAACGCCTTTCACTTCGATGCCCGATTGCTCGAAGCGGTTGCGAGCAACATCGATCTCTTTAATGGTGTTTTGACCGTAACGCGCGACCATTAATGTGGTGCCCGCGAAGGCGCCGACGATGCTTGGGTCGGTTACCGCGAGTACTGGTGGGGTATCGACGATCACCAAGTCATACTCTTTTGATGCCCATTCCATTAGCTCGGCAAAGCGTGGGTGCATCAGCAGTTCCGATGGGTTAGGTGGCACTTGGCCGCGAGTAATAATTTCTAGGTTTTCAACTGGCGTAGACTTCACTGATTGAGTGAACTCTTGCTTGCTGCTCAATACATCCGAAAGGCCATTATCCCAGTTAACACCAAAGCTTTGTTGTAGGTAACCTTTACGCATATCCGCATCAATCAACAATACCTTTTGGCCTGTTTTTGCTGCTACTGCGGCGAAGTTGGTCGAGATGAATGACTTACCAATGCCTGGCGCAGGGCCAGAGATCATCAAGATATTGTTTTTCGCTTCGAGCATTGCGAAGTGCAAACTGGTACGCAGGCCCCGCAGCGCTTCAACCGAAAGATCAGCCGGGTTCGATTCGGCAAGCAGTGCTTGAGTCCCCTTGGTCTGCTGTTTCTTCGATTTAAAGCGGTTGGTTAGCTCAATCTGTAAATCTGATTTTGGTACCGCGGCGTAAACCGGAAGTCCGATTTGTTCAATTTGGTCTGGGCTTTCCACACCACGGTGGAACGCTGCTTTTACTAATACAAACGCGACGCTTAGCATGCCACCCAATAGCGTTGCTAATACAACAATCAGTGGCTTCTTCGGTTTAACGGCACGAGCATACGCTTGCGCATCATCTAAGATACGAACGTTACCAACCGTACCAGCTTTGATGATGCTCAGCTCTTGAACCTTGTTTAATAGCTGGATGTAGATCTGTTGGTTTACTTCAACATCACGTGTCATACGCAGTACTTCACGTTGTGTTTTCGGTAGCTTTTGTACTTGCTTATTTAAGCGCTCTTTCTCACCCAATAGCGTTTTACGCTTATCAAGTAGGGCTTTGTATGCTGGGTGATCTTTAGTGAAGCGCTGGCTGATTTCACTCTCTTTAAACGTCAGTTCATTCAATTGCGCTTCAAGCTCTACCATTACCTTCAAGGTTGATTGTGCTTCTAAACCCAAGTCGATCGATTCGTTCTTTTGGCGGTAGTTGTTTAGCGTATCTTCATAGCCAGTCAGCTCAGACTTGATGCCCGGCAGGTGGCTTTCTAAGAATTCTAGACTCTTTTCTGCTTCCGCTGAATTGCGCTTCACGTTCTGTAAGAAGTAGATCTGGCTGATGTGATTGAGTATCTCAGAGATCTGCTGCTTGTTTTCACCTTCAAAGCTCAGCTTCAAAATGCCAGTCTGCTTGCCTTGCTCAGACAATGATAAAGACTTCTTCAACCATTCGATCGCTTCTAGTCGGCTTTGTTTACCAATAGAAAATTCAAAACCATTGTGTGATTCAAAACCTGCCACAAACAAGCTGTAGTCGTCGGCAGTGGCTAACTCACCCACTTTGCCTTTTAGGATAACGCGCTCATCGTCGCGAACTAATTGGTAAGTGCCCTGCTCGGCATCTAGGATCTGGATCGTGTGCCCGTAGTCGCTCGCATAGCTTGGCATGTTAAAACGGCTAACCGCAATGTGGTTGATGTCACCGGTTAAGCGAGCAAAGCCTTTGCCAACGATGGGTGCATAGTTAGGTGAGGTAACTGTCGTTAAGTTAAACTTATCAACCGTTTCGCCTAAGATCATACGAGATTTGATGATCTCCACTTCTGTCGTGGCAGAAGATTCTTGAGAGAACAACTCGCCCATGTCACCGACCATCGATGAAATTCCGCCAGAGCTTTTCTCTTCAATTTGGATCAGGGCATCGGCTTTGTATATTGGCGTTGAAAGCAGAGCAAACGCGATACCAAACACAGCAAAAGCAAATGTGGTCAGCATGATTAGCCATTTAGCGTCCAGCAGAATGCCAAGCAGTTTTCCTAAATCTATCTCATCAGAGTTATCTGTATGCGATTGCTGAGAGGGTTGTGTTGTCATTTGTTTGCTACTTCCTAAATTATTGCTATTTAAGAGACGATATATACGCTCCGCGTACTTCTCTTTTATATGATTCTGTTGATGGCTTAGCCACGCCTACGTTTAGAGCATGACGTTTAAAAAACTGTCTATTTAAACCTACAGCTTTTTTGCCCAAGCTTGCGCCGCTTCGTCAATCAGCTTATAAGCATATTCAAACGCTTCACGGCTTTGACGGTGCGGATCGGGAATGTCTTTCTGGCCAATCCACTGACCAAACAGCATGGTTTTACCACGCGCTTCCGGTGATATTTGAGTGAGCGCCTCCATATGGCCCTTCTCCATCACCAATATCAAATCATACTGAGCACAAAGCTGTGGTGTAACTTGCTGCGACTGATGATTTTCAACATCAACACCATTTTCAGCAGCAATTAAGATTGCGGTGTCGTCTGCAGGCTTACCGATTAGATGGCTTTTCTCGGCCGCGATACCGGCAGAGGCCACTTCTTTGTTAGGCAGCAAGTTTTGTAAAACTCGCTCTCCGGTCGGGGAACGACAAATATTGCCCACGCATACGACTAAAATTTTATTAAACATAATGGTCTCTAATTGTATTGGGCTTATAAACTGGGTTTACTTTTAGATGTAAAAATCAGGTTACACGTACAATGCAACCTGATGATTAATTAGGGTTTATTACAAACCAGGGCTTATTACCAATTACGAACGCGCAACATACCTTCGGTTAGGTCGTTGAAGCCTGAAATGGTCGGTACAAGCTGACCGATTACACGGTTCCACCGGCTGATTGGTGCTGCCGTTACGTAAACAATGTCGTAAGGTCTTAAATCAAACTCGGTACCAATGACTAAAGCTGATGCGTCTTCCATATTCAGTTGATAGATGTCCGCCATGCGTTCTGATTTATCATCTGAAGTTCGGATGACAAACACGCCGGTTGCATCTGCCGTCAGTTGGTTGATGCCACCTACGTTGCTGAGTGCTTCGGTTAGGCTCATGCCGACACGGTCAATCTTCAACAGTTGTGGGTCATTCACTTCACCCATCACGAAGACTTTTTGATTATCGTTACGCGGTACGTGAACAATATCACCGGCTTGCAGTAAGCGGTTTTGAGTTAAGTCACCACGTTGCATCAAACCATAAAGCGAGATATTTTCTTCCACGCCATTACGGGTTAATGAAACATTGCGCCAATCTGCATCTTCAGACAAACCACCAGAGCGGTTCACGGCATCTAGTAAAGTTAATGGAATATTAGTAATCGGCTGTTGGCCAGGTTTTGAAACCTCACCCGTAATGTAGGTTTTCTTAGAGCGGAAGGCCGCTACATTAACATCAACCTGAGGGCTCTCGATGTACTTAGCTAAACGAGTCGCAATATCCGTACGAATTTCACGAACGGTTTTTCCCGCCACTTCGACTGTACCAATGTAAGGGTAGAAGATGGTGCCGTCTGCATGGACCCAGTTACCGGCTTCTGCGCTACTACGGTAAGAGCCCGCTGGAATCGTCAGTTCAGGGTGATCCCAAATGGTGATGTTTAATATGTCACCGACACCCACTTGATATTCATACTTTGCAATATCAACATCTAATGTCGGGTTAGCTTGGGAAACCGATAAAGATTCGTTTCGGTAACTCGATACTGATTGCGCTGTCAGTGGGTAAAGGTTAACCACGTCAGAGATATCAGATTCTTGCTGTTCCTCTGAAGGCTGAATCACATTCTTGTTGCCAGTAGAAAGGTGAGTTCCTGGAGTAGTACACCCTGCAAGTAATACAGGAAGGAGCGCTATAAGGAGACGATTTTTATTAATCTTCATGTTAACCAAGTCATAGAAACGGAATGTGCCGTGATATCCCAAAGGACACCCAAAGAAGTTAGAGCAAACAATTTTATCAGCTACGCAGCATTTAATAGAGTTAAGGAAGGCCACTATCGTGATCTCGCTTCCATCTTAATGTCAAAGATAGGAACGCTACCGCCCCTTGATATTCCGCGACATCACACTGCGTAGTTAATCTGCCCCTATCAATATGGAATTTGAATAGGCGTATTTTGTCTAAGGCGTAGCAAAAAAGTGTGCTTGCATACGGTTAGTTTAATCCGTAAGCATTATCCACAAATTGTGGTTATTATCAACCTAGTTGAATGGTTAAAGAGCAGATACGAGATTCGAGTGAACGAGATGCGAAAAGCCTAAGGGCAGATTCGGGATGCGGGTAAACGAGATGCGAAGAGCTTAAGGGCAGATACGGGATTCGAGTAAACGAGATGCGAAGAGCTTAAGAGCAGATACGGGATGCTAGTGAACGGGATGCGAAGAGCTTTAGAGCGCAAGAGCAGATGCG
>NZ_MCSD01000013.1:143211-179901 GCF_002872555.1 Vibrio sp. 10N.286.55.E10 | reverse complement strand
GCGGGATGCGAGTGAACGAGTGGCGAAGAGCTTAAGAGCGCAAGAGCAGATGAGAGTAGCGAGATACGAGTAAACGAAGAGCTAAGAGCTAAGAGCAGGTTCAAATCTCGATTATTCAAAACAGCTCTTTCCCGGCTCTTCGTATCTCGCTACTCGTTACCCGTATCTATCTTTTCTCGCTCTTCGTATCCCGTCTACTCGTCACCCGTATCTATCTTTTTTCGCTCTTCGCATCCCGCTTACTCGTTACCCGAATCTATCTTTTCTCGCTCTTCGATACACGATCACTCGTTTACCCGCATCTGCTTTCGATCTATTTAACGCTACTTGGTCTTTGGAACCAAGGTGAGCGCGCATCGGTTTGATCGAACAAGTTGTATTGCTTGTTCAGCACTTGGCCACCGTCACGCGTGATCGGTAACCAGGTAAAACCTGCGCGGCTTGAGCTTGGTTTCACGGTCACTAAATCAAACGGAATCGACACGTAGAAGCCTTTGGTATAACTACCTTCACCGTACTCTTCAGTTGTCATGTCGGTTAGGCTGACAAACGCGCCGGCAATCACACCACTCTTGAACTGCTTAGAGAAATCAACACGAGTACCGATGTCACCGGCAAGGAATTTACCGACACCCACTTTAAGCAAGGTATCGCTCAAGAAATCCCATTGTGGAGTGTAGTAACCAGTGATAAAGCCAGTGGTGCCTTTATCGATTACTTTGTACGTTCGGTTGCTGTCGTCTGGGTTTACTTGGATCTCTTGATCAAACGTGCCGAACCAACTTTCAGGATCGCGCTGGCTTATTGCGGTCATGTCTGCGCCAATTGCCCAGTTTTGGTTGAATGGTCGGTAAAGAATTTCACCACCTACACCCGCGAACATGCTTTCAAGGTAGCCGCCGTAAGCTTGGGTGTAGACACCGCTGCCGTAGTCTTCAAACCAAGTCAGCTGTAAGCGATCTAAGCGAACTGGATCGTCAACGTAAGAGCGGAACAAGGTTCTTACCCTTGGTGTTTGGTCAGTGCCGTCTGATGGGATTTCGTAATTAAATTTGTCGTAGTTATCGACTAAGTTAACGTAAAGAGAGCCCGACAGTTCGACATTGTTTAACGCCCAGAACGAAGCATTGGTGTATAAACCCAAACTGTATAAGTAGAAGTTTTCAGCCGAACCGAACGATTGAGCTAGGTTTGGTGAAATCGACACGTCGAATCGTTCACGTCCATCATGATAAATCACGGATTTCTTACGCTCTAGTTCGTGAGTGTTTGTTGCGTCACTGGTTTGAGCATTGAGATAACTATTGTTAGCTGCCGCTTTGAACGCTTGAGCACCTACCGTTGTCTCGGTGAGTTCCAATGACTTATCGTTTTCGATGATTTTGTAGGTATCGATGTAACTCGGCACCGCATTGGCAATCACGGTCGCACCGCGCTCAAGGGCGATATCTCTGTCTCGGTATTTAACCTGAGTACCCTTAACCACAATACTGTTATCGTCTACCAAGATTTGCGCTTGTTCATAGCCCGCGACTGTTTCAAGTTTTTCTGCAAGGGCCGCCATATCAATATCGTCCACCGCCTCAACACCACTCGGGCGCAATTCGGCTGTTTCAGTATCTCTCCACACAGAATACATTTCATTGAAGTTAGTCGAGAGATCGAAACCAAGGGTTAAAGTGTCACCTCGCTCATAGCTCACTTTCGCTGAGCCCCAATCAGTGAAACGGTACACAGCACCCACGTTCCATGGCGTGTGTTGTGTCATGTCGACACCACCACCTACTACTGGAAAATCTTGAGAGTAATCGTTGCCATCGTATTCAAGCTTCAAGGTTAAAGGCTTATAAGGGGTTTGATATTCAAAACCACCATAAATCGCCGCATCGCCTTTAAACCAGCGCTCAAAGTCAACACTGCCACCATTGCCTTTAAAATCAGACGGGCGTTCACAATACTTGTCACTGGCTTTACACAGTGGATTGGTGAAATTGCCACTGGTGCCCATGTATCCCCAAGCCATGCCCAAGGTGAAATCAACGGGGCCAAAACGTTTGGTGGCCGCGACAAATTCGCCATCGAACAAGCCAGTGCCGCCAAAGTCACGTACGCCTACCGACACTTCCGGTAAATAGTACCCTTCTTCGATTAAACGCAGTTTAAAGTCGATGCCTTTATCGGTGTATTTAGTACAACCACTGAATGAGTTTTGAGAGCAATCTTGGTCCGTGCCTCCGCTATAAAGCAGGTCTTGTACTTGTGTATAACGAATGGTGGTTTCAAGCCAAGGCATCACCTGTAGGCTGACGTTATAAAAGTAGTATTCATTATTAAACGAAGCACTAAAGTTAAACTCGCCTTCTGGTGCCATTCGGCCTGTTGGCATTTGCATTAGGCCGACACCACCAAAGTTCATTTGCGACGTTCTGTATTCTATGTCGTCGAATGATGATTTTTCTGCTCGAATCGAAGAGGAATCAATGGTTGTTTCGGCAAAAACCGTCTCTGCAAAAACCTGTGCACTGTTCGTTATTAACAAGGCGCAGGTAACCGCTGTGCACACTGCCGATAGAGGGAATGATTTCTGTTTCAGCATTACAGGCCAACCTTATGACGTAGCAAATCGACGATATCTTGGTTCAACGTTGAGTATTCCGATGGCAAAGAGTAAAACGCCATAAATACGATGGCACCGGGTGCTAGGTAAACCGGCTGTTCGTTCCAGTAAGCGTATTGAATGGTTTGTACCACGCCATCAGGCTGAACAACATAAGCCACGCTTTTATCTGCAGATTCACCCATAAAACCGTTCGGTAATGCATCTAGATAATCATTCAAGGTTCCATGCTCAATCAGATTCATTGTTACCGACTCTTTCATTGCTCCCATTAACTGAATTGACGTTGGTCGTTGTGGCAAGTACAGAGAAAACATTTGAGTTTGACTGGTCGACGACTTGTTAGTACGAGAACTTGAAACAAGTAACGGGTTCTTATCTGATTGCGAGATAACGGCATTGCGATCTAATTCAATAAAAACTCTATTGAGATACTGGAAAGAGGCTAATTGTTGGCGCACTAGGTTTGCTTCTGGCTCTTCTCTTGCGAAAGCTTCAAGCTGGTTCAGCACATTGCGCTTTTTTGTTTCGATAGCTTGATTGGCTATGTTAGATTCGTTAGCTTCAGTATTGGTTTTATCAAACAGTTGAGCTGAAAGGGGGAAATAACCAATACTGCTGCGATCATTCACGTTAGAGCTAGCATTAGCATCGTCTAACACCTGAAGTAGTCGAACATTGGCTTTATACTCAAGCGTCACACCTTGAAGAGGAAGCTCGATTGTTGTTTTCACTAAAGAAGAGCCATCAGGTGTAACAAAATTAGAAGCCGCAGAAGCGGAGCTCAAAGCAAACAAAGCGCTCATCATTAACAGAGCACTCACTACAGGCAACCGACGCCCCGTCATTTTTGATGCGTGACTAATATAATTCATCATTTTAGTTCATTACCCTGTTCGTTAATTGCTTTGATAATGCTTAAGGACGGTTAACTCAAGCCTTGTCATATCAGGGCCTAAATACTGTATGGTTTTGACCACTTTGCCTTTGCTGTCGACCCAATACTCGTTGGTGATCTCTTGCTCTAACATAGGGAAGTTAATCTTTTCTTGGAACTTCTTAGTATCGATTGACGCTAACGGTGTTTCGACCGTTTCATTTCCCGCATACGTTCGGGTGATATTTGCTTTATAGCCGAATCGATAGTTGGGTTGCCAGTCGTAAACCGCTTGCCACTTTTGGGCTCCGGGGTTCGCTGACACATCAAACGCAGAAGAAGAATCTGCTGACGAGCTGTTTGCAGAAGAGAATGCATCCAACGGTTGGAATGCCAAACCAGAGAGGTTTTCGTAAGGAAGCAATAGTGTTTGTACGATACGTCCATTTTCAGTGACGATCATCGCTTTGTCTGAAGACATCCACTTTAACTGCTCTGCGCCCGTTTGCGGATTTTCACCGACGTACGCTAAGACCATGAAGATTTTACCTTGGTCATTCACTTCTGCATAAATGCTGGAATACGGTAAGGTTTGAATGTATTCCTTGGATAGCCCAACATCGGAGCTTCCAAAAAAGGCTTCATCAAAAGTGGAATTAACGTCTTGAAACTGCTGAGAACAACCAGCAAGAAAAAGACCAAGAAATATGATTAGAGGTTTAAGCATGACGAGTTCTGCTTCCTAGCAATCTGGTTGCTGCTGTCCAATATGAAAATCTGATATAAAAAAAACCACTTTATGCTTTCACATAAAATGGTTTTAAACATACGTTAACTAAAACATGTATTACTCAAAAATTATCGAGTAGTTGTTGTAGTCGTTGCACCGCTTTCGTTAGAAGCAACCGCTACTGCTGCTGCTGCCGCTACTGCTGCTGTCGCTACTGCAACTGTTGTTGCTGTGCCCGCTGCTGCTGCAGATGCACCAGCGCCTGCTGCTGTACCTGTGCTCGCGCCAGTACCAGTGCCAGCTGCTGCTGTCGTTTCTGCTGCAAATGCAGCACCTGAGAAGCTAACTGCTAATGCAGCTGCTAGAGCCATCTTTTTCATAATGATTTCCATTAATATAAACGTTTATATGTAGAGGATAGTTTTCACACCCTCAATCAGTTGCTCAGCTTAAACAACTGATTGATCATCATAAATAATAACCACAATCAAGTAAATGAGTAAATCATAAGCAATACCTTATAATTTGTATTTGGATTACTTATTGTTACGCAACCAAACTAAATCACCTATACCATCTGTAGGGGAAAACTCTGCTGGAGAACTCAATAAAAGCTGACGAATTTTTTCATGCTCAAAGTTATGACACGCTGCATCTAAATCATCCATCAACTGTTTATATTCATCAATCGGTAAAAATGATTCATTGGCGGTCATGATCCGCTCGTGGGCGGTTTGCGCGACGTTGTCGCCAATTAATAGCTCTTCATATAACTTTTCACCCGGTCGCAAACCAGAGAACAAGATTTCAATATCTCCATAAGGGTGCTGTTCATCTTTAACTTCAAGTCCAGATAAGTTGACAAGGTTTGTAGCTAAATCGGTAATTTTAACAGGCTCCCCCATATCAAGTACAAACACATCACCACCTTTGCCCATGGCCCCAGCTTGTATCACTAGCTGGGCTGCTTCGGGAATAGTCATGAAGTAACGGATTATGTCTGGGTGGGTAACAGTAATCGGCCCACCTTGAGCTATCTGTCTTTTAAATAAAGGAATCACAGAACCAGAAGACCCTAAAACATTACCAAAGCGCACCATACAAAAACGCGTTCCGTTCTGTTTGGTTTTTTCTTGTTGAGCTAAAGCTTGAAGTCCGAGTTCAGCCACACGTTTAGTTGTCCCCATAACATTTGTGGGCCTAACAGCTTTATCTGTTGAGATAAGAACAAACGATTCAACATTCGCTTCAATAGCAGCCTTAGCTGTATAGTAAGTACCGAAGACGTTATTACGCACACCCTCGACCACATTATACTCGACTAAAGGGACATGTTTATAAGCCGCGGCATGATACACCGTTTGAACATTAAAGCTTTTCATCACAGTAGCTAAACGATTAACACGTTGCACAGAACCAAGTAGTGGAATGATATCCACATCGAGGCTAAGTTCTTCCACCAATAGCGATAGTTCACGGTCAATTTGGTATAAAGCAAACTCAGATAACTCAAACAACAATAAGGTAGTTGGATTTTGTTTGACGATCTGACGACAAAGCTCTGAACCAATCGACCCTCCAGCCCCTGTAACCATTACCACTTTTCCTTTGATATTGGCTTCCATTAGTGACTGTTGAGGTGCTACGGGGTCCCGACCTAATAGGTCTTCGATTGGTACGTCTTTCAACTCATCAATACTCGCCCTACCTTCGACAATATCTTTCATATCAGGAACGGTAAGAACTTCAGCTGGCAGATGAAATAACGAGTCTAAAATCTGCTTGCGCCTTGACCGAGAAGCACTAGGAATCGCGAGTAGAATTTGTTCTACGCTTTGTCGATTAAGTACAGATTCAGATTCACTAATATCGAAAACACGCAGCCCCATAATGATAGTGTTTTCTAATGTTTTGTCTTCATCAATGAAGCCTACGACCTTATGAGTTTCAGACGTTCTTAATGCTAATGCTAGCTGGCGCCCTGCAGACCCTGCTCCATAAATTAAGACTTTTTTACGGCCTTTACTATTAGCTTGTGCAACTAGCACGCGCACAACTAGCCGGGAACCACCGCAAAGTAGACATAAGAAAGTTCCGTAAATAATGGGAACAGAGCGGGGTACAGATGCATCCAAATAAAATGCAAGAAACGCCACCGTCGTAGCTGAGACTAAAGTACCTATACTAACGACAGCTAACGCATGAAAAGTAAGATAACGCAAAACAGCTCGATACAAACCTAACTTACTAAATGTAAGCAATGTAACCAACAAAGTACCTATTAGCACATATTGATTAAGCACATCATTTAAAGGTTTAATATGGCCAATGCGAGTCCAATATGCAGCATAAAACGAAGCTATAACAAAAAGTGAATCAATCAAAACACTAATCATTCGCTTGTTAAAACGAGAAAGATTCCAAATGTAATTGAGCCTAACCATATCATCCACTTATAAAAATAAAACGTCAGCATTATACTGACGTTTTAATAAAAAATCTTAACTTGAGTTAAAAGGTTTGTGTATCAACTTAACTCTGGGCTTCTAAAAGAACTTTACGTAACACGCGGCAAGTTTCATTTATTTCTGCTTGAGTCAACGTTGGATGAACTAAGAACATTAAACTTGTTTCACCTAGCTCAACTGCATTCTTTAGCGGCGTTTTAGGTCTGTAACTTGTACCATCAAATGCTTTTTCTCGATAAACTTCAGAACAACTACCTTGATATACTGGGACACCTTGCCCAACAATCGCGTCAACAATTTTGTCACGATTCCAACTTGGTTTTAAATGCTCTGGGCGAATAAAGATATAATGCTTATATTCTGCATGTTCAATGTACTCAGGAATTTCTACACTACGAATGATCGGAAGGTCAGCAATCCCCGCTTCAATTGCGGCTGCGTTTGCTTGACGTTTTTTAGTCCACTCAGCCATGCGTTGGATTTGGATACGACCAATAACCGCTTGCATTTCTGTCATGCGCCAGTTGGTACCAAAGCTTTCATGAAGCCAACGAAAGCCTGGTGGGTGCTCGCGGTTGTAAATAGCATCAAAGCTTTTACCATGATCCTTATAAGACCACATAAACGACCATAGGTCTTTGTTGTTAGTGGTTACCATGCCGCCTTCGCCACCTGTGGTCATGATCTTGTCTTGGCAAAAAGACCAAGCACCAATATGACCAATAGTACCGACACTACGGCCTTTGTATTTTGCACCATGTGCCTGAGCACAATCTTCAATAACCTTGAAGCCATGCTTTTCAGAGAGTGCCATAATTGCATCCATCTCGGCAGGCATACCCGCGAGGTGAACAACAATCACAACTTTGGTTTTTGGTGTTAATACCGCCTCAATAGATTCCGCAGTAATGTTCTGACTGTTCAGATCAACATCCGCAAAAACAGGCGTAGCACCAGCAGTGACAATGGAAGAAGCCGATGCTAAAAAAGTGCGTGATGTGGTGACCACTTCATCACCTTGACCAACCCCAAGAGCCTTTAACGCAACATCTAACGCAAGCGTACCATTACCTAAAGCCACTGCGTATTTACAGCTAACCCAGGCGGAAAATTCTTTTTCGAATTCACGACCTTCTTGACCCGTCCAATAGTTAACTTTATTTGAAAGTACAACCTTACTTACGGCGTCCGCTTCTTCTTGAGTAAACGAAGGCCATGGGGAAAATGATGTATTAAGCACGATGTCACCTAATCAGTTTTAATTTTTATGATTTGATAAGCTCATGAGCTGGAGAGCCCACTACGGTTTGAAAATTTGGAACATTCTTTACAACACTTGAACCCGCACCAATGGTTACTCCACAGCCAACGATAACAAGTTGGTTAATTTGACTACCGATACCCACCCAAGAGTTTTCACCAACCTCGACACCGCCAGCTAAATTTGCACCTGGACTAACGTGTACTCCATCAGCAAGCTGACAGTCATGATCAACAGTTGAGCCCGTATTAATAATGCAGCTCATTCCAAGGTTGCTGAACGGGTTAATAACCGCATTCGCCATCACAACCGAACCTATACCAATCTTGGCGTGTTTACTTACAACTGCGCTAGGGTGTGCAATAACACCAAACTTGGCGCCCGCTTGTTTTAACTCTCGCTGCTTTACACAGCGAGTTGCGTTGTGGCCAATAGCTACGATAGTAAGATCATACTCTTTTACGTTAGCTAAAAGCGTACTTGTATCACCAGACACCAACCAATGCTCGACAGTAGTCAAGCTAGGCCAACGATCATCAAAGAAAGAAATATTTTGATAGCCATTTAACTCAGCTATCTCTGCAACTACCTTACCGTGTCCACTAGCACCTAAAATTGCGCAGCTTTTCATGAGTGACTACTATCATGACTTTGTGAGCCTTGGCTTTTTGAGCCAGTAAAAGGTTCTATAGTGACGTGTCCATCAGCTGAGATACCTTCCTTTACAAAAACCTTTTTTACCGTTAGATATAAAATTTTTATGTCCAACCAAAATGTTCGGTTATCTACATACCAAACATCTAACGTGAATTTCTCTTCCCAACTGATCGCATTGCGGCCATTAACTTGCGCCCAACCAGTAACCCCAGGACGAACGTCATGTCGGCGAGCTTGTTCTTTGTTATAAAGAGGGAGGTACTGCACTAATAAAGGACGAGGACCAACTAAGCTCATATCACCTTTTAAAACATTCCAAAGCCCTGGTAATTCATCCAAGCTACTTGAACGTAACTTACCGCCAAACGGCGTCATACGTTGGTCGTCAGGTAGCAGGTTACCATTAGCATCAACAGCATCTTTCATACTGCGAAACTTGAACATTTCAAAGGATTTTCCATTCAACCCTGGACGAGTTTGACGAAATAAAACTGGGGAGCCAAGGTTTTTTCGGATCTTCCAAGCGACTAAAGCAATGATTGGTAACAATACAATCAAAGCAGTCAAAGATACGATAAAATCAAAGATTCTTTTCACTTAACTTCCTCAAAAATCGAAATAAACTTATTAACACCTTGCTTCAATGAAAGGTGTTGTTCGTAATACTGTTTACCAGCTTCACCTAAGCTTAACCTTTCCAACTCGGTCAAAGAACAGATATTCGTTACAGCCTCAGCTAAAGATTCAGGGTTATCAGGTTGACAAGAAATCCCAGCTTTAGCTTTATTAATTAAATCAGAAGCGTCGCCCGCAACCCCCATAATAATGGGTTTACCTATTGCCATGTTTGCTTGAGTTCTCGAAGGTACTGTAATTTCAAATAATTCATTTTTGTTTAAATGAACAAGAAGCATATCAGCACAAGAAAGCAACGAACCAACTTGTTGCATAGAAACTCTTGGTAAAAAATATACATTATTTAGCTTTAGTTCTTCAGTAGCCTCTATAGCGGCTTGCTTAGCAACACCGTCACCTAGAAAAACTATATTTACGCCAACACAATTACTTTGTAGTATCTCTGCCGCCTTGACAATAGAAGGTAATCCTTGGGCAAAACCAAGGTTGCCAGCAAATAACAGGTTTAAGTTTCCGTTTTCTGGCAATTTAATATCTGTCAGCTCAAAGTTATCTAAAGCTGGTTCATTACACCAATTATAAATAACTTCGACTTTTTCGGCAGGTACCCCCCTTGACACGAGTCTTTTTTTGAAACCTGGTGATAAAACGACAACTTTAGATGCTCTTTTATATACGAGATCACAAACTTTGCCTACTACGTTAAGAACTTTCTTGTTATTAACCATCCCAGTCGCAGATAACGTATCAGGCCATAAGTCTTGTACATCCACAACAAAGGGCACCCTCTTACAAAACCCTAATAAACAAGCTGATAATGATGTCGTCAAAGGAGGATGATAACTATAAATAACATCAATATTTCTAGTTTTTAAAAGCCCGATAATAAAAGAACTTACCGCAAACGACATATAATTAAAAATTCGTTTAACTGCAGAGCCATCGTGGCTTGGATATAAAGGTGCTCGATGAAGCGTTATCCCATCCATAACCTCTTTCTGATAGCCGTTAATTTTATAGCCATCGTACACTTTTCCCCCTGGATAATTCGGAAAGCCAGTAAGAACCTCAACTTCATGCCCCTTATCGCGTAAAGCTTGTGCAAAAAGAAGGCCTTTAAAAGTTGGCTCCGGATCGAACCATTGGGTCAACAAAAGAATTTTCATATATGACTCTATTTTGCAACTCGTGAGTTAGCCCCACGAGTTAATTCGCTTAGTACTCTTTCCAAACTACTCGCTTGACGTAATCAGTATACGAGTGAATGATTCTGACCATTTTGTCTGATACATTCGGCATACTGTAATCATATACTGGGCGTAATAGGCGCTCATTACCACTAGGTTGAGTCTCTAATACTTGTAGAGCCTGCATTACACGGTTCACACCTAAACCTACCATCATGACTGAAGCTTCTTCCATTCCTTCAGGGCGCTCATGTGCTTCACGTAGGTTTAACGCAGGAAAATTCATTATGGAAGATTCTTCATTAATTGTACCGCTGTCTGAAAGAACCACTTTGGCATTTTTCTGGAGGTGATTATAGTCATGGAAGCCCAATGGCTTCAGCAATTGAATGTTCTGATGAAATTTAATACCTTGAGCTTCAATTCGATTACGAGTTCTCGGGTGTGTTGAAACAATCACTGGTAAATCATAATATTCTGCAACGGTATTTAAAGTTTCAGCCAGTTTTGCTAATTGCTTTGGAGAATCCACGTTTTCTTCGCGGTGAGCACTCACCACAAAAAATTGACCTTTTTCAAGTTCTAAACGAGACAGTACATCTGAACCATCAATTTGAGGCATATAATGATTTAATACCTCAAACATTGGACTACCTGTTTTGATCACACGATCAGCCGGTAGGCCTTCCGCAAGCAGGTAGTCTCGCGCAATAGAACTGTAAGTTAAGTTGATATCTGCCGTGTGATCAACAATACGTCGATTGGTCTCTTCGGGCACACGTTGGTCAAAACAGCGGTTGCCCGCTTCCATATGGAAAATAGGCACCTTACGACGTTTAGCTGGAATAGCCGCAAGACAAGAGTTAGTGTCGCCTAATACCAACATTGCATCAGGTTTAAGCTCCTCTAAAGCTTGATCGACTTTTATGATAACTTGACCAATCGTTTCTGCCGCATTCTTACCTGCAGCATCTAAAAAGTAATCAGGCTTACGAACACCTAGGTCATCAAAAAACACTTGGTTTAGCTCAAAGTCATAGTTTTGACCAGTATGCACAATAGTATGTTCGCAGTGATCATCTAATTTAGCTAGTACGCGAGATAAACGAATTATCTCTGGGCGTGTTCCGACAACACTTACTACATGTAGCTTTTTCATTTTTAAACCTTAAAATTAACAGTATCTGGCTTTTCAGGGTCAAATATTTCATTTGCCCAGAGCATTACGATTAACTCACTTTCACCAATATTGGTTACATCATGAGACCAACCTGGGGCTGTTTCAACAATACGAGACTCTTCACCACCAACAATCAATTCATAAGATTCACCAGTGGTGATGTGCCGGAACTTAAATGATGCTTTACCACTAATAACTAAAAACTTCTCAGTTTTAGTATGGTGATAATGACCACCACGAGTAATACCTTGGTGGGCAGTGAAAAATGAGAATTGACCAGAATCTTTGGTTTTAAGCATTTCAACAAAGGTACCACGCTCATCACTATGACGAGTCACAGAGTAAGCAAACTGATCCGGAGCAAGGTAGCTAACATAAGTTGAATAAAGTGCGCGAACAAAGCCTCCACCCACTTCTGCAGAAATCATGCTTTCGCGGCTTTCTTTAAACTCCGCAAGTAATGAAGCAACTTCACCAACCGTTGTTTGGTAAATCGGCTCAACGTGGCTGTATTGCTCATCGCTTTGAGGTGCATTACTTAACAAATCAACAAATGACTGACAAACATCGTCAATATATACCAAGCTAAGAGCAGCTTCTGAGTTATTAATTGTTATGGGTAAGTCATTAATAGTGTTGTAACAAAAGGTGGCAACAGCAGAATTATAATTAGGACGACACCATTTACCAAATACATTCGGTAAGCGATAAATATATGTCGCTGCACCCGTTTCTTTCTTGTACTCGGCAACAGCTAACTCTGCTCCAGCTTTACTCTTACCGTACGGATTTTCTAATTCAGCTTGGATTGAAGAGGTTAGAACGATCGGTGTTTCAAGCTTTGCTTCAATCAAGGTATCTATGATTTTCTGTGTTAGATCCGTATTGCCTTTTTTAAAGTCTTCATCATTTTTCGGGCGATTGATGCCCGCAAGGTGATAAATAAAATCAGCAGACTTCACCTTTTCTACAATGCTTGCGTCATTGTCATCAACAGTGATTTTTGCAATATTTGAAAAACCAGCTTCATTTAGAAACACACATAGGTTACGTCCAATAAACCCAGCAGCTCCCGTAACTAGAATATTCATTTATACACCCTCTGGTACATTGATATTACCAGCCTCAATCTCCCGCATAAAATCAAGTTTACGTAGTAAAACTTTCATACCTTCAACGTCTAACCGCTCAGTATTGTGCGAGTTATAATCTTCGATGGCTGACAGGTCTTTTTCACCCTCTTCAGTATACTGTGCATAGTTCAAGTCACGGTTATCCGCAGGAATTCGGTAGTAATCACCTTGGTCTTGAGCAACGAACATCTCTTCGCGGCTACATAACGCTTCAAACAGTTTCTCACCATGGCGCGTACCTATCACACTAACTTTATGTTCAGGTTTACCAATCATTTCTAAAATTGCCTGTGTCAATACTTCAATTGTTGCAGCTGGTGCCTTTTGAACAAAAATATCTCCATTTGCACCATGCTCAAACGCATGAATTACTAAATCAACAGCATCATCTAATGTCATCATAAAACGCGTCATTGATGGATCAGTCAAAGTGATTGGTGTGCCCTCAATTATTTGACGAATAAACAGAGGAATAACACTACCACGTGAAGCCATTACATTACCGTAACGAGTACTAGAGATAACTGTACTCGTACCTTCCAAGTTGCGGCTCTTAGCAACAATAACCTTCTCCATCAATGCTTTAGATATACCCATTGCGTTGATAGGGTATACCGCTTTATCTGTACTCAAACAAACAACACGACTTACACCGTGAAAAATTGCGGCATCTAAAACATTTTCAGTACCAAGTACATTAGTTTTAACAGCCTCCAATGGATAAAACTCACAAGAAGGCACTTGCTTTAGTGCTGCTGCATGATAGACATAGTCGACGCCACGCATTGCAGTCGAAATACTTTGTGGATCACGTACATCGCCAATATAAAACTTTAGTTTTTCATTGTTAAATGCTTTACGCATATCATCTTGCTTTTTCTCATCTCGAGAGAAAATCCGGATTTCTTTTATGTCACTATCTAAAAAGCGACGAAGTACAGCGTTACCAAATGAACCGGTACCACCAGTGATTAATAAAGTTTTATTGTTGAACATACATATTCCAAATAATGAGTATTATCAAATTGATTTACTGCAACGTTCCGCAGTTTCTATAAATCTTCTCGCATAATTTTCTAATGAGTATTCACCTACCACTAGCTCATTTGCCTTTTTACCCATATTTCTACAAAGGTCAGTATCGTCAAATAAACGTTGCAGAGAAAATTTTAATCTATCAACATTCACAAAATCAAGGTAGATCCCAGTCTCATCTGTGATGACTAAATCCAGTTCGGTCCCATCAGCTGGACCACTAATTACGGGGAGTGAATGCGCGAATGCATGATTAATAGCAAGGCCGCCAAGACCAGGCAAAACGCAAAAATCACCTAACAAAAAATAGTTACTAAGTTTTGCGTGTTGAGCACCGACAAATGATACGGATTCAACAATACCCAACTCCGAAGCTAAATTTTCCAAATTTTCGCGTTCAGGCCCATCTCCAATTAACACCAAGTGTCTATCATTTGGCTTCTTCGAATCCTGTAACTGGCTGAAAGCAGTTAACAATACGTCGATTTTTTTCTGTGTGAGCATTCGACCACAATATACGCTGACTCTATCTGAATCTTTAATAGCTAGCTCATTTCTTAAAGCTGTTAAATCATCATCAGAAATGGAACTAATATTATTGATCACATCTTGCTCGTCGATTGTATTATGACCAACAACAATGTTCTCACTTGGCACACCCAGTGACTCATAATACCTTTTAGAATGGGTTCCATATGAAAAAATGGCGCTAGCCTTGTGTGTACAGAATTTTTGTATTGCATCACCGATTTTGGATCTAATATTATTATCACGTTGTGGAATTGCACCAAGCGACCACCAAATAATTGGGTACTTTTTCCCAATAGATGACATGAACAATTGCATGGCATTTCCGACACTGCTCAAACCATCGAGAGCAATAACATCAGGGTTGAAAGACTCTATATTTTCAATCAAATCAGAACTAGGACCAGGGACTCCCACTGAGTTGAAAACATTTCCAATAAAGCCACAATGAGACTTTACAATATTAAAGTTCAAAACGGACTGGTCATATTTATGCGCACTTTTAGACAATTCGGAGGATGCACAAAAAACTGACAACTCAATATTATTTTGCTTACCTATCTGATCAAAAAGTGGAATATTATATGCGCTGAGTGTATTTTGAATAATGATAATTTTCATTAGTTCTACCTGTTTATACCGACTTTATGTTAAGAGTAACAATACTTGATATATAGTTATCAAGCTGTTCACAAACTGCGGTCAGCTCATACTTATCAGAAAATAGTTTATAGGCCGCATTTCTATGGTTCATTAACTCAACTTCATCCATTTCAACAAACTGAGTTATTGCTTCATGCAGCTCTTGATGAGTGTCAGACTGCATAACAATACCTGCTTTGTACTCGTCCAACCAAGGCAGTTCAGCTTTTAAATTGGTTATAACGGGTGTCGCTGTAGATAACGCCTCAACAGCTGCCAAAGGTGTTTCTTCGAAGATATTAGGTGAAATGACATAGACATCAGCTGTCTGATAAGCAGCCCAACGCTCATCTGCATATAGGGGCCCACATAGCCGTACTCTTTTATCGGCATCATTTTCAGCAATGATGGAGCGAACATTACTTTCAACACCTTCATCATTTCCGACAATTATTAGAGTACTCTGTTCATCATTTCTTGTCGCCTCAATGAATGATTCAACCAACAAAGGTACCCCTTTCGTTGGGTGTAATCGCCCTAAAAACAAGAATAATTTATGGTTTGATTCAATATTGAACCGTTGACAAAATTCCTGTCTGACAATATTGACGTCCTTTAACTCCGGAATTCCGTATTTATCAACGGCTAGTGGAAGAAGCTTAATTGCTTCTTCTTTTCCACCAAACTGCCGATAAACTGACAATTCGTTGTTTGTTTGCCCTAAAAGTAAAGCTGAATGTTTCACCATCGGAAATACGAATAGTTTATCGTAAAGAGATTTAACAAACCCTGATCTCGCAGGTAGAGAGCCGAAGGAGTGTAATATAATCGGTATATTGAACTCTCTCGAGAACCTTAATGCTATAACATTTAACAAAGAGCGAGTTTGAGGTAGGTGAATAACATCTATATTATCAATGTTACTCACCAAATACTGATATATTTCTTTATAAGAAAAATCAAAATAAAAAGAGCTTCGCCAATCATTATATTTTTCAAAATAGTCCACGGTTACACCATCTTCGAAACCGGACCACTGCTCTTCTTCTAATGGCTTATTTTCTTTAGGTGTATAAATAGTAACCTTGTGCCCCATTTTAGCTAAGCCATTTGCATAGTCAGCCATGATTCTAGGAGGACCACCATGAGACCAATTAGGAGCACAAACCAATGATAGTTGTAAGATATTCATATATTAAAACTCAGAATCAATTTTGAGGCACATAACTGTTAACAGCATTAATAACAAAAGTGACATCACTATCTTTCATCACTGGACTCATTGGAATGCTTACAATAGTATCGTGTATCAGCTCTGTAATCGGAAACGATTGTTCATTGAGTTCTGAATAAGCTTCCTGCTTATGAGGAGGAATAGGATAATGAATCAAAACTTCAACATTATTTTTATTCATATGCTCAATAAATGAATTTCTATCATCACAACGCAATACAAATAAGTGCCAAACATGCGCTGATACATCTTTGCAAGATGGAAGAGTTACATACTTATTATCTATCTCAGCTAAGTACCTAGATGCAATATTTTTTCTTACATTAGTGTCAGCAACCAAGCCTTTCAGCTTAACGGATAAGAATGCTGCTTGGAGTTCATCTAGCCTGCTGTTGCAGCCTTTATACTCATTAACGTACTTTTGCGATGACCCATAATTTCTTAGCTTTTTCAAGCACTCTAAGAGACCTACATCGTTTGTTGTTATAGCACCACCATCTCCAAGTGCACCCAAGTTTTTACTAGGGTAAAAGCTGAAACCAGCAGCATCAAATAAAGAGCCTACAGGCGTTCCTTCAGATAATGCACCGTGAGCTTGAGCGCAGTCTTCTACTACCTTGAGACCATGTTTACTGGCAATTTCTTTTATTTCTTTAGCTTTAGTAACTTGACCATAAAGGTGAACGGATAAAATAGCTTTTGTTTTATCCGTTATGTTTGCTTCTATTAAACTAGGGTCTAGATTGTAATTTTCCAATTCAGGTTCAACAAGAATAGGTACGAGGCCATTTTCACTTATTGCCAAAATACTCGCAATATAAGTGTTAGCAGGAACAATAACTTCATCTCCTATTTTCATGTATCCCATTTCAATGTAGGCTCTAAAAATCAATGACAGCGCATCTAACCCATTGGCAACACCTAATGCATGTTTGACCTGACAAAATTCTGCAAATTGGTTCTCAAAGTTATCAACTTCTGGACCAAGAACATACCAACCAGACTTGATTACACGGGCTGAAGCCTCAACAATTTGTGATGAATACTGCTCATTCATTAACTGTAAATCTAAAAACTTAATCACTACCAAATCCTTAAAAATCTTTATAAATCATACAACACTGTTATTACAAAAGGCTAGAAACTGGTCATAATCTCGTAGATAATCAGATTCATCATACAAATCACTAGCCAACATTAATAGAACGCAATCATCTGAAAAATCATACATCTCATGCCAAATTAATGGCTCTATCATTAATGCTTGTGTCGGGCTATCAATCAATACATCTGCCTTGTCGGTACCATCATCTAAAAGGAAACGACAAGACCCTGATAAAACGATAGCAGCCTGAATGAGCTGTTTGTGTGCATGAAAACCACGCCTAACACCAGGTTTTGTTTCAAATATGCTATATACCCGTTTTATATCAAAGGGGATATGGCTACCATACTCAGCAACGACTAATCCACCACGCTCATCCCCCAATGATGGGAGGTCAATTTTTAAAAAATCCATAAAAACCTCAAATAACTATGACAGGTGTAAATATATGAAATCATAGTTTCTTATAAACAATAACATAAAAACAATAGAGAGCACCGAACTAGATGTAACATAAAATTGGTTTTCAAACTTTCCAAAATACTTAGAAAATAGATTCAAAATAGATGGAATGAGTATTGCGTAAAATGGCAAAGAAAAAGATATAAACCTATATCCCATTCCAATGGTATTAAAGCAAATAGATAGTAAGAACAATATAACAACCGCGTTTGCAAAGAAAATTTTTGACTTGTCAAAACTTCTATATAATAAAACCGTTAGCAAAAACATTGTTGTATACTGTATAGGTGATGCAAATTTAAAACCCTCACTATGATCGATATAATATTGAATCTTCCCTGGCAAATAACCACTGAAATATTCACCTATTGGTGCAAAAAAATATATACCAAAAATACTTCCGGATAATAAAACAAAGATAAAAACAGTTCTAAGTTTAGTAAATGGAATCAACAATAGAACACTGGTCGATAAATGTGTTAATGGAACAATGATAAATGCAAGTAAATATTTCCAATTATAACGACTAAAGAACAATATTAGAATACAGAAGAAAGAGAGCGCCAAACCATGTCGAAGAACATTTGAAAAATATTCATAGAAACGATAATCTGATAATAAAAAAGCAAAAGAAAGGACTGGGTTGATCGATTTGCTTAGGACAAGATACAAAATAGGAAATAAAATAACAAAAGAAACAAAAAATTTAAATATAAAAAAACTATGGAAAGAAAACTTTTCCGATATGCTTGCGACAATACCATAACCATAGTCCAACCCACCTACAATGGATGAGCAGTCTTCTCCTTTTTTAACGAGACAACTAAAGTGCTCACTATAAACAGCGGTATCATTTCTGTCTTTATTTACGTCACTACGATTACTCGAAATTAAAGATAACACAATAGAAATAATTATAGTTATAGAAAAAATTAATATACTATTTTTTCTAAATTCAATTGCACTCGTATTAATCAAAACTTTCACTCATCCAATAAATATTATAATTACTCATTTATCTACAACCCAAAGAGATCTTTGCTGCCTGAAATAAATAAAACTTTTAGCTATTAAAGCAAGACCAAACGCAAGCCAAAGTAGCATAAATTCTTTAAAGTATAACTTCGCAAAAAAAACATGCATTATAGATAATACTAAACAGCAAGTGGAAACTAAATAGATAGATGCTCTAGGTAACTTTTTCCAAAAATGACATGATAACTCTGTACGAATAATCAAAAAGCACCAAAATGAGATAGCAGTTGCAGAAGCCGCTCCCTTTAAACCATAAACCGGAACGAGAATGTAATTAAGAGAAATATTAATTAATAACGCAAAAACAGAACCAATCATGATAAATTTAGTTTTTTTCGCTAAGTTAATTCCTACGACAGTAACTTCTGATAAGGTATAAAACAATGGGTAAGCAACACAGGCAACAAGTAGAAACTCAACACTAGCGTACTCAGTGGGAAGTATATAGGGTAGCAGCCACGATAAAAGGCCAGCTAGGGAGAAGATACCTCCGATGGCAAAAGTCATCCATCTTGTCACCGCATCCACATTTTCCAAACCTTTGCCTTTTGCAGCCCACTCGTACACCATTGGCGCCCATATTGTTGAAAAAACGCTCTGCAATACTAGTACCGCACCAGAAAAACTGATAGCTACAGAATATATACCTAATAAATCAAACCCCAAATAATGCTTAATAAAAACTCGATCTAATGAGGTCATACACCAGAAAGACAAACCGGATATAACCAAAGGTAAGGAAAACTTCAATAACTCGACTTGAAATGATTTATTGAACTTAGCCTTCATCGCTAATAGCCACTCTCTCCGTGTAACAATTACGGAAACAACTACAGCAAAGAGAACTCCTATTATTTGAGCAAATAATAACCAAATAAATGTTTTTTCGGAAAGGAAATAAGAATAATAGAGGAGAACCAACACTGTCATAAGTTTAATCGATATTTGAGTTATAGAAAACAACCATCCTTTGTTTTTCATTCTCAAAATCATACTTGAGCTTCTATAAATAAATAGAAGAATGGCGTAAGTAACAATAATAAGCATTGGAACTAAGCCTTCAACTCCAAACCATTCCTTAGACCAAGGGAGTAATAAAACAAACACTGACATAACTGCTGAAAGTAATATAAGTCCAGGTATAAAGGTTTGTATTAACAACCGAGGAGAATTGTCTTCATCATAATAAAAACGGATATACGCCTGATCTAATCCTAGAGATAAAACCAACAAGCAGAAACTTGAAAACATTACGACAAAATTCATTTTTCCGATTACTTCAGGTGGAAAAATCCATGCCGTAAGTGGGACAGACAGTAAACTCAAAGCAGCCAGACCAATTGGACCTATTGAGAATGACAATATTCGATTAAGTAATGGCTTCTCTTTTATCATTTTAATGTTCCATCCACGACACTAATTGACTAACCAATGTTTCTTTTGAGAAGGCACGACTAATAATTTCTCTATTATTTTTTAACGACAGTTCAGGTAGTCTTACTATCTCTTTATCATTAATATCTCCAAGTACAAGCCCCAAGCTTAAGAAATATTTTGCTGAAGAAATATTAAGGTTCATATATACAGTAACACCAAGACCTAATAACGTAATGATATTCCCCATGGCTTGTTGGCGATTATGTGCAAATATTGCAATATCAATACTGGACTGCCATTCTCGGTATTCTTTTAAGGACATAAACTCAAGCATAGGTACAAATGAATCACCATGAATTTTCTTTCCAACATCCGAAATATGTTTCGCGTGATTTTTATCTCCGTATGACAGCGGAACAAACAATTTATAGGTAGATGGAACCCCATGTTTTAAGCGATGTAAAATTTTTTCATGGTTGTTTTCTGGATCTGCTGAATTTCCCAACTGAATAGATAATGGAAGAGAGAACTCTTTTTTCGCCAATTGTAAACTATTGTCAAAACAGTTACTCTCGTACACTATGCAATATACATACTGACCTTTAGCTTTATATTTTTCTCGAACATGCACTAAGTCACCCTTAACACAAGTAACCAATCTACCAATACGGGGCGCAATGATTCTTTTACAAAACTCAGACGTATGATGCATTACCGATAATAAGGGAGAATTTTCGTCGGGTGTATCAGGATATATATCCCCACCCCACATGACCCATGAACATTTCTTTAATAGCCAAGGCTGCGCCACTAATAACAAAATTGTCCCCAAATCAAATAAACCATGTAAAACAATTTCATCCGCTTGGTTCATTTCATAACCAATTTTGAAATTTCTTAGTAGTTTACCTTGAAGATACTCTAAATCTCCGCCCGCTTCGATTGGATATTTATCTACATTAGACCCAAATGTAATAAAGTGATGTTTGTTTACCGTTAATTCATCACGAACAAGGCGTACGAAGGCAGGGATGAACTTATCCAAATAACATACATGAAGTATTTTTTTAGACACTAATACAAGTCCTATCAGAGAAAAAACAAGTAACTTCAGAAATAACCTTATCCACTTCTTCTTTGGTCATACCATAATAAATAGGCAAACGTAACAACCTTTCACTCTGACTGCTAGTATGTAAGTCATCTCCAATGAAACTCGAATACTTCAATCCTGCAGGAGAACTATGTAGAGGTATATAGTGAAATACTGCCATTACACCTCTAGTTTTTAAAAACGAGATCAACGAGGAACGGGTATTAAGATCCTTAACTTTGATATAGAACATATGTGCATTGTGATTAACTTCCATAGGGATACTAGGCAAATCAAGTGAACCCAGTTCACTCAACTTCATTAGTCCTGTATAATAGCTGCGCCAAGTAGTAAGTCTATTTTCATTGATCAAAGTGGCATTTTTCAACTGGCTCCATAGATATGCGGCTTGGATTTCACTTGGTAAATAACTACTACCTAAATCAACCCAAGAATATTTATCAACCATACCTCTGAAGAACAAACTTCTATTCGTGCCTTTTTCACGAATTATTTCTGCTCGTTCAGAAAACTTAGAATCATTTACAAGTAATAGTCCGCCTTCACCACCTGAAGTATAATTTTTTGTTTCATGAAAACTAAATGCGCCTATATGACCAATGGTTCCTAAATATTTACCTTTATAAGTTGTCATCATCGCTTGGGCAGCATCTTCAACAACATATAATTGGTTTTCATTAGCAATATCCATTATTGTATCCATCTCAC
Source organism: Vibrio sp. 10N.286.55.E10 (assembly GCF_002872555.1). Classification (NCBI taxonomy): domain Bacteria; kingdom Pseudomonadati; phylum Pseudomonadota; class Gammaproteobacteria; order Vibrionales; family Vibrionaceae; genus Vibrio; species Vibrio sp. 10N.286.55.E10. Next base: position 157,915 of record NZ_MCSD01000013.1, on the reverse strand, counting down.
ATGCCACGCCAGCATAGTGCACCACTACTATAGCTTTAGTTTTTGGTGTGATAGCTGCTTCAATCAAAGATTCATCAATGTTCATAGTATCAGGTCTAATATCGACAAACACCACCTTTGCCCCCCTCAGCACAAAGGCGTTTGCCGTGCTAACGAAGGTGAAACTAGGCATGATCACTTCATCACCTGGTACAATATTTAGAAGAATGGCTGCCATTTCCAAGGCTTGTGTGCAATTGGGTGTCAATAAAGCTTTGTTACAGCCAAATACTTGCTCAAACCATTGATGACAAAGTTTCGTAAACTTCCCATCTCCTGACATTTGATCACTACGCATTGCTTCCAAAACATATTGGTCTTCATCACCTGTGTACGGCGGTTTGTTAAATTTAATCATTTTTATATACCTAATTCAGTCAATATAGAAGGCAATTCAAGAGAGGGGGTTTATGAAAGAATGTCCAAACCTTCCAACACTACTGGTAAGCTTACCAGTCGATTTTTGATTTTTATAGTTTGTACATTTTAAGTATTTTCAATTTCGATAAAAATCGAACCTTGACAATAAAATTATCACACAAAAATGTAATAACATTTAACTCACTCTAAATCATTCTATTCATGGAAATATAAATAACCTTAGTGTTGAAATACAACCCAGCGGTATCTTAAATATAATAATAAATTATATATTAAAATTTGACACTTAATTTATTATTAATTCTAGGTTAGATCATACCGTGTATAAGTTATAAGAACTCAACACTTCGATTAAAAATTAAATATCAATGAACTTTCATTACTCATATTAAATTTTTTAAATATTGTCCATAGCTATTTTTCATCATCGGTCTTGCTAAGACTTCTAATTGCTCTTTAGTTAGCCAGCCATTATTAAAAGCAATCTCCTCTAAACAAGCAATTTTATACCCTTGACGCCTTTCTATTGTTTCAACAAACATTGCGGAATCCAATAGTGATTCATGCGTACCAGTATCTAACCAAGCAAATCCTCGTCCTAACAGCTCAACATTTAACTCGCCTTTTTCGAGATAGGCTTGATTAACACTTGTTATCTCAAGCTCTCCACGCTCCGATGGTTTTACTTTTTTTGCAATATTAACAACGTCGTTATCATAGAAATACAAGCCTGTTACAGCAAATTTTGACTTTGGTTTGACAGGTTTCTCTTCGATTGAAAGTGCCTTCATATTTTCATCAAAATCAACAACCCCAAACCGTTCAGGGTCTTGAACTTGATAACCAAAAACTGTCGCACCAGAACTTTTAGAAGCAGCGTTTAAAAGAAGTGGAGAGAAGCCATGTCCCCAAAAAAGGTTATCACCTAATACTAAACAAACAGAATCATCACCGATAAATTCTTCGCCAATAATAAATGCCTGAGCTAAACCATCAGGGCTCTCTTGAACCTCATAACTTAAATTGATTCCAAAATCACTACCATCACCCAGCAAGCGAATAAAACTATCTTTATCATCAGGAGTTGTAATAATCAGAATATCTTTAATACCAGCAAGCATTAACACCGACAGTGGATAGTAGATCATCGGTTTATCATAAACAGGTAATAACTGTTTCGATACGCCTTTAGTAATTGGATAGAGACGCGTTCCCGAGCCACCAGCTAATACAATACCTTTCATTACTTCATATCTCCTGTTACTACACCTAGACGCTCGCGTTGGTAACTACCATCTTGCACATTTAGACACCACTTGGAGTTGTCTAAATACCATTGTACTGTCTTACGAAGACCCGTTTCGAAAGTCTCCTCCGGTGTCCAACCTAATTCTCGTTGCATCTTAGATGAGTCGATAGCATAGCGGCGATCGTGACCTGGGCGATCTTGTACATACGTTATCTGCTCAGCATACTTAGTGTCTTTTGGAACTAACGTATCAAGGATGTCACAAATAGTGTTAACAACTTCAAGATTCTGCTTTTCGTTGTGACCACCAATATTGTAGGTCTCGCCTACTTTGCCTTCGGTCACGACTTTGTAGAGTGCTCTAGCATGGTCTTCTACGAACAACCAGTCACGAATTTGGTCACCTTTACCGTATATAGGAAGGTCTTTTCCTTCCAACGCATTAAGAATAACCAGTGGGATCAATTTTTCAGGGAAATGATACGGGCCGTAGTTATTTGAACAGTTAGTGACGATAGTTGGCAAGCCGTAAGTACGCAGCCATGCGCGAACTAAATGGTCACTTGATGCTTTTGAAGCAGAATAAGGACTAGATGGTTCATAAGATGTCGTCTCCAAGAACATTGGGAGCTCTGTACCTTCAGGAACTTCATCAGGGTGAGGAAGGTCGCCATAAACTTCATCTGTAGATATATGATGGAAGCGAAACTCTGCTTTTGCTTGATCTTCGAGTTTATTCCAGTACTCGCGTGTCGCTTCCAATAACGTATATGTTCCAACTACATTCGTTTCAATAAATGCAGCAGGACCAGTGATAGAGCGATCAACATGCGACTCAGCAGCTAAGTGCATTACCGCATCCGGTTTATGCTCAGCAAAAACACGGTCAAGCTCTGAGCGATTACAGATGTCTACTTGCTCGAATGCATAACGTTCATTTGAATCAACATCGACAAGTGACTCTAAGTTACCCGCATAAGTGAGCTTATCAACGTTTATAACGCTGCTCGATGTATTACTGATAATATGTCGGATAACTGCTGAGCCAATAAAGCCGGCACCACCAGTAACTAAAATTTTCATTATGCCCATACTCCCTTTGTATCCACAATAACGAGGTTCTCTGGTAGCTTTTGTAATTTCTTAAACTCTGAGTGATCAACTAACAAGACAGCTATGTCCGTTTTATTAATTGCTTCCTCTAATTCAACTAGTTTTGCATTATTAGAAAATGAAGATGAAAGCTTAGATATATTTGGTTCAATAAAGCTAACTACTGAAGGGTGCTCTGCTGCAATTTTTTGAGCTATCGATAATGATGGGCTCTCTCGCAAATCATCAATATCAGGTTTGAATGCAAGACCAAAACAGCTAATACGTACGTCTGAAGCTGTTTTAGTCGGATTTGCCTGTAGAAACTCTGCAACAGCTAGTTTTACTTTATTAATGACCCATTCAGGCTTTGCATCATTCACTTTTCGCGCTGTGTGTATAATTTGTGCTTCAACTGGTGTTTTTGAAACAATGAACCAGGGATCAACTGCGATACAATGACCACCTACGCCTGGCCCTGGTTGTAAGATATTGATTCGAGGATGACGATTTGCTAAAGATATTAATTCCCACACATCAATATCTAACTTATCGCAAATAACTGACAATTCATTCGCAAAAGCAATTTGCACATCACGACAACTATTTTCGGTTAGTTTGGCCATTTCTGCAGTACGTGCATTAGTAATAACACAATCGCCCACAACAAAGTTTTTATATAGCTCCACTGAACGCTCTGAACAACGTTTTGAAATACCACCAATTACTCGATCATTTTCAACTAGTTCACGAACAACATGACCAGGCAAAACACGCTCAGGACAATGCGCAATATTTACATCCGCTTGTTCACCAACGCGTTGTGGAAAACTTAGATCAGCACGAGCTTCGGCTAGCCAATCAGCCATCTGCTCAGTCGCACCAACAGGAGATGTTGATTCTAAAATAACTAAATCACCTTTTTTTAGAACAGGTGCAATGGCTTTGCTCGCTGCCTCAATATAACGAAGATCTGGCTCAGGTACTTCGCCTTTAGCACATTCTTTAAAAGGAGTAGGTACAGCAATTAAAAATGCATCTGCCGGCTCAGGTTTTATAACCGCTTTTAGGTAACCTTCAGTTACGGCTGCCTGCACTAGCATATCAAGATCAGGCTCAACAATGTGTATTTTACCTTGGTTAATAGTGTCCACTGCATGTTGGCTAACATCTACCCCAATCACTCTTAACTTTCTTGATGCAAACATTGCTGCTGTCGGTAGCCCGATGTAACCTAAGCCTACAACTGAAATTGTTTCAAAAGACATTATGCTTCCCTAAAGTTCTATTTTGCTAATTCGTTCAAAATTATTTTGCAAGCCTGCCCATCCCCGTATGGGTTGTGTGCAAAACTCATTGCTTGATATGCAGCTTTATCAGTCAATAAAATCTGTAAGTTCGCTGTAATCATATTTATATCCGTTCCAACTAACTTAACAGTACCCGCACCAACCGCCTCTGGTCGCTCGGTCGTATCGCGCATTACCAATACCGGTTTACCTAAAGAAGGCGCTTCTTCTTGAATACCACCCGAGTCGGTTAAAATGATGTGCGCGCGACTCATTAAATAAATAAATGGCAGATACTGTTGAGGTTCAATCAGATGAATATTATCGATACCAGCTAATATACGATTGACTGGTTCACGGACATTAGGATTTAAATGCATCGGATACAGGATTTGTGTGTCCGGGTGCGCTTTAGCAGTGATAGCAAGCGATTCACAAATGCGCTCAAAACCGCCACCAAAACTTTCACGGCGATGGCCGGTAACCAAAATTAACTTTTTGTTTTCATCTAAGAATGGAAATTGAGCAGAAAGCTTGGCGTTCAAATTTCTATCAGAATCAATTCTGTCCTTTACCATCAGCAAAGCGTCAATTACGGTATTACCCGTTACTGAAATATCTTCTTGATTAAAGTTCTCTTTTAAAAGGTTCTCTTTGGATGTTTGAGTTGGTGTAAAATGATATTTGGTTAAGGCGCCCGTTAATCGGCGATTACCTTCTTCTGGCCACGGTGAGTAAATGTTACCGGTACGAAGGCCAGCTTCCACATGACCTACTGCGATTTGCTCGTAGTAAGCCGCTAGGCTAGCAGCAAACGTCGTTGCGGTATCACCATGCACTAAAACCACATCAGGTTTAAAATCTTCTAGCACTGGTTTAAGCTCTAACAAAATACGCGCGGTGACTTCGTTGAGCGTTTGACCGACTTTCATTAAGTTCAAATCATAGTCTGGCGTGATTTCAAACAACTCTAAAACTTGGTCAAGCATTTCACGGTGTTGAGCGGTAACACAGCACTTTGCTTCAAAGCGATCATCTGTCGCTAGAGCATGAACAAGAGGTGCCATTTTGATGGCTTCTGGACGTGTGCCAAAAACCGTAAGGATTTTTTTCTGGGTCATCTTATGAAGTTTCCAACCGGCAGGTGAAATTAAATGATTGATTTTTATAGCTTCTAGCCTCGGTCAATTTTAAGACACTGAGACACTTTTTATTCATTTTAAGACAGTCGACTTTCGCCTATCTCTTATAAAGCCTAAATTTTGCTTATTTTAAAAAACCGCCCCAATAGGCCGTAAACGCCTCTTGTTCAACCTTTAGGTTTGCCATTCATTTGAATTTGGGTACGCTACCGCCCTTAGGTTTGGCTCCTAAAGGCAAGATGGTGCTGCTTTTATGCAGTTCCATACGGTTCTAATTAGTATTCTAACGTCAATTTTAGCAACATACGCGTGTATTAACCAGCGTATTCCTTTGTCTAACTTGCCAGCCTGTGACTACTTACTCACCCAACGAAAACATTGTTCGTTTTGCAAGTACTTAGAGCCTATAAAGCACCAGCCTTCTTGTGTCGTATCGCAATAGCGTTTTCTATAAAAATATCCGTCTTCTTAAAAAGCGGCTTTGCTTTATACTGCTCGAGAAGGGAATAGTGGGATCGAACTTTAGTATTGAATACAAATAACTTTAATTTCAATATGACTTTTTATGATAGTCACGATTAAGGAGGCGACCAATGGCAATGGATGCTTTCGACTTTGAAAATATATCGTAGTAAGAAGTGCTTGGATCATGACTTGCCACCTAGACACTTGAAGTCACTGATTTCGTTATCAGAAAATTCTGACTATGTAGCTTTGGCATCGGTAGGGGGAAGAAGCGATCTAAGTAATGACGTGGTCGATTTAAACTTCCTTATCATCATAACTTATTGTAAGCAATAGCATTACCGATAAAGTGACACGAGCATGAATTGGGACGTCATATCATTTTTGTTTTCTATTCTTTCAGTTCTCTAGAGTGATATAGTATCCTACACATATCAAGTTTTTAATCGGTGGTTAATATGAAAAATATTATTTTAGAAAAATTCAATGAGGCTCTTGAGCAAACAGATGTAGAGCAACGTTACGAAGATATTCGTGATGACCAGATTTTACTGGAAAGTGGATTAGACTCTCTAGGATTTGCAATCCTAGTTGCTCTACTTGATGAAGAGTTAGATTTAGACCCATTCCAACAAATGGAAGATGCTGTATATCCAACAACCTTTGGTGAATTTGTAGAGATTTATGAAAAGTACTCTGTATAAGCAAAATTGTTTGATTGATCTTGTAAAACGAGTTCCTCTCGATAGGGTTTTTCTTTCGACACCTACATCATCTTATACCTATAGCGATGTCGTTGAACTAAGCGATAACCTCAGATCAAACTACTCTCAACTAGCTAATAAAAACTGTGCCATTATTTCTGATGATCGAGAATCTTTGGCGCTACTTTTACCTGCGATAGACTCTATTTGCGGTAGTGTATTCCTGTTACCTAAAGACGCAGAGGGACACGAAGAGATATTCTACCAGTCGGCTGACATCCATTACGTCATAAACTTATCTGCAGGGAAAGTGTCCGATGTAAAAGTAGTATCAGATCAACAGCCAACCCAAAATGAGCAAGTAAAAACCTATATTCTCGCTACATCTGGAACAACGGGTACGCCAAAACTGGCCAGTTATTCGTTAGCTACTTTGCTCGCAACTGCAAAGAATGATATCAAGCGAGGAGAGGAGTTTACTTGGGGCTTAACCTACGATGTGAATCGATTTGCGGGTTTGCAGGTTTATCTTCAGACACTGGCTGCTGGTTCGGCGCTTGCCGTACCACCAAGCACAGCAAATATGAATGAGATCATTACTCTATTTGTACGCTCTTCAGTGAACTGTCTATCTGCGACACCATCTTTTTGGCGCAAAATGTTGATGGAGCCTGAACACAGAAAACTTCCATTAAAACGTATTACTCTGGGAGGTGAAATCAGTAACCAGAGTGTACTTTCAGCATTGGAGCAATGCTACCCTTCTGCGATGATCATCCACATTTACGCCTCTACTGAAGCAGGCGTAGGTTTTGTTGTTAAGGACAAAAAAGAAGGCTTCCCCTCGTCATATTTGCACGATGATTCAACTCTAGCGTGCCAATTAAAAATTATTGATGGCAACTTATGGATCAAAAGTAATAACGGCTGCTCTAAGTTTGTAAGAGGCAATTTAGATATTAATGATGAAGGGTTCATTAATACGGGGGATATGGTCTGCCTCGAAAATAAGCGGGTGCTTTTCCAAGGGCGTGAAAGTGGATCAATTAACGTCGGTGGCAACAAGGTTATGCCTGAAAAAGTAGAGTCTGTACTTGAACAACACTCGCACGTAGTAATGGCAAAGGTTTTTTCAAAAGCTAACCCAGTGCTTGGAGCTCTCGTAGCTTGTGAGGTTATTATTGGTGATAGTGCAAAAGAGCTACCACCTAAAGATGTTAAGCGAGAAGTCTTATCATTCTGTAAAAAAAGTCTTCAATCATTTGAAATACCAGCCTTGTTTAAAATTGTTGAGACAATCACAACCAATGCGACTGGTAAAAAGGTAAGAAGTTAATGAAAAATGTCATCATTACAGGCTGTGCAAAAGGGCTTGGTTTAGAAACATCGAAAATGCTTGCAGAAGCTGGATACAAAGTAATTGGTATTAGTCGTACGCCAACCAATGAATATCAACAATTGCAAGCAAGTTATCCTGAAGCTGTATTCTTTTATCAGTTTGATTTTGCAGAGGTTAAAAAAATCTCAGAATTAGTCAAACTGGTTACTCAAGAGCATGGACGCATTTTTGGACTAATCAATAATGCCGCTTTAGGACATGATGGCGTATTGGCAACAATGCATGAATCTGATATTTCATCACTCTTAAAAGTCAATGTTGAAGCACCGATCTTATTAACAAAATATGTATCTCGCTCTATGTTACTTAACCGTGGTGGGCGTATTGTCAATGTTGGCTCAATTATTGGTTCTACGGGGTTTAACGGTTTAAGTGTTTATGGTGCAACCAAGTCAGCGCTTAGTGGTTTTACCAAATCATTAGCAAGAGAGTTGGGTAAATCCCAAATAACAGTGAATACGCTTGCTCCTGGTTACATGGAAACAAACATGACTGATGGTCTTGTTGGAGATAAGCTAGAAAAAATCAAAAGACGTAGTTGTTTAGGTCGTCTTGCCAATGTTAGAGATGCAGCAAGCATGGCTTTATTTTTGTTATCTGAAGATGCTGCGGGTATTACGGGTGCAACATTTACCGTTGATGCAGGTAGTACTGCCTAAGGAGGGTATATGATTAAAGGTCGTTATACACCATGGGATGAAAGAGCGTTAATGGTTAGTACCTTCGAAATCCAAGATATTGACTATAGTAGTGAAAGAGAATGCTTGCATAGCTTAAGTAATAATGATTTTTGTAACGCAGAACTGATTTATGGTCGATTCCCTGCAAAGAACCTGAAAATTAAAGAGCTAATGCTAAAATCAGGATATTTTGTTTCAGAGACTAGCTTCATTGTTACATTAAATAATTTAAAGTCTTTTAATTTGCCTAGTATTTATTCAAGAAGAAAGATTGATGTGTCTATATTAAATACATCTGAATACCATGAGGTTGCTGAAATTTCTAAGGATATGTTTAATCACTCTAGGTTTCATGAAGACCCATTTATACCTAAAAATCATGCTAATGACAGGATGTCATTGTGGGTTAAAGACTTAGCAAATCAAAACGTAACGTGTTTGGTTAATAAGTCAACTTCTGGTGCAATTATATCATTTATGATATTTAAAGTTGTAGGTTCTAATGCTGTTGAATTGATTTTAGGCGGAAGTAAAAAAGGGCATGAACTTCATTCTCCTTTCTTTTGGGGCTCTGTTATTAATTATCTTAAAGAAAGTAATTACTCAAAGGTTTCAACAACAATATCTGCAGCTAATAGTGGTGTTTTATCTTTGTATCAGAGCTTAGGGTTTAAGATAACAGAAGTTAACATTGACTATCATAAGCACGTTAAACCTGTAACATAAAATTTGTTGTCCGAAATAGTGGGAGGTTACACTTTTGCAATCTCCCTGTATTACCTTTTAATTTATGTGGACGCTGACAGTTCCCCTAATAATCACTCTAGCCCTGCGTTGTGTGAACCTTTGATATCCGAACATTAGCCACGGATATTGGGGGTCGTTAATTTGATACCTCCGATGATTTGACACCTCTCTATCTAGACGAGGTAAAGGACATAACAGAAAAGAGGTTCGTGACGTTTATGTTTTCCCAGCAGCTTTCCGCGAAATACTCAGATAAAAGTGGTCTGTAGTTATTGTTCATACTCTATGGCCTGTTTGGCTAATAGTCGTTTTAGCTTTTCATTTTCAACGGCCAGTTATTTTTCCTATCGCTGATATTCCTATTCCTATTCCTATTCCTTTGCCAACTTTACGCCCCCCATAGATTTGAGGTTACTATAAATAGCTATCGTCCCCCCGTGACACCGACTTTCTCGGCTAGCTTAAAGAGCTTCGGCTTTAAATTCAGGAGTATATTTACCTCTCGAGACAAGGAGAGTTTACACCACTACATGCTTCCTCTGTATTCTCTTATCCTTTCTCGCTATACTCTTGACCTATAAATTTTCGCCCAATAACGAGTAAGAGTTCAAGATATGCAAGAGTTAGTTCCATTTGTTCAAGAGAATATGATTTTAGCCATCGTATGGATCGGCTTGGTTGTTGCCATCATTGCGAACGTTATCAAGACATCAAACGCAGCCTACAAAGAGATCACGGCAGCGCAAACCACACACATGATTAACCGTGAAAACGGCATTGTGGTTGATATTCGTACTAAAGATGAGTTCAAAAAGGGCCATATTACGGACGCAGTTCACATTTTGCCTTCAGACATCAAAGCAAATAGCTTTGGTAGCCTTGAAAGCCACAAAGCAGACCCAATCATCGTAGTATGCAAGACAGGTCAAACAGCTCAAGAAAGCGCGAACTTGCTGGTTAAAGCAGGTTTCGAAAACGTAAGCGTACTGAAAAGCGGCTTAGTGGCTTGGAGCGAAGCTAACCTTCCTTTGGTTAAAGGTAAGAAATAGGTTCAAGGCAAGAAGCGGCTGACCGATAAACTAACTTTCAGGCTTTGTTCGATAAATATAATGAACAGAGTCTAATTTAAAATTTTTAAGGACAAGAAAATGGCTGAAGCAGCACAACAAGACGCACAACAAAACTTCGCAATCCAACGCATCTTCCTGAAAGACGTCTCTTTCGAAGCGCCAAACTCTCCAGACATGTTTCAGAAAGAGTGGAATCCAGATGTAAAACTGGACCTAGACACTCAAAGCCGTGAACTTGGCGAAGGCGTTTACGAAGTAATCCTACGTTTAACGGTTACAGTTAAGAACGCAGAAGACACTGCATTCCTTTGTGAAGTTCAACAAGGCGGTATCTTCTCTGCAAGCGAAATGGAAGCTGGTCAACTGGCTCATTGCCTAGGCGCATTCTGCCCGAACATCCTGTTCCCATACGCTCGTGAAACAATTTCTAGCCTAGTGGTTAAAGGTACGTTCCCACAACTGAACCTAGCTCCAGTAAACTTTGATGCTTTGTTCATGAACTACCTACAAAACCAAGCTCAACAAGCTGAAGGCGAACAGGCTTAAGTCTCAAAGTAGAACTTAACTCTAACGATTCAAGCGCTAGTTAGCTTTTAAATGCACATCGCAACTTCTGCGATGTGCATTTTTTCTTTACACTGTACTAAGATTGAAAGCTCTTCTTACTTTAGTAGAAAGCTTTTCCAGAACTCTTCGATTTCCCTCATTATTTTTAGGTGGAAGCATGACAGAAACAACTCACCCGACTAACACGGCAGACGCTTACGGTAAAGAGATCACTATGACTGTAATTGGCGCAGGCTCTTACGGAACCTCTTTAGCGATATCTCTAGCGCGTAACGGTGCAAACGTTGTTCTTTGGGGTCATGACCCTGTTCATATGAATCGCCTTGAATCAGAGCGTGCGAACAATGAGTTTCTACCAAATATAGAATTCCCAGAAAGTCTTATCATCGAGTCAGATCTTGAGAAAGCAGTAACAGCAAGTCGCGACCTTCTCGTTGTCGTTCCTAGCCACGTATTCGGCGTCGTGCTTAACAGCATTAAACCTTACTTAGCCTCAGACTCTCGCATCTGTTGGGCGACCAAAGGCTTAGAGCCTGAAACCGGTCGTTTACTTAAAGATGTCGCGCATGATGTGCTTGGTGATGGCTACTCACTAGCTGTTCTATCAGGACCCACCTTTGCCAAAGAGTTAGCGATGGGCATGCCAACAGCAATTTCAGTGGCTTCACCAGACGAAAACTTCCTAGAAGAGCTGCAAGAAAAGATTCACTGTGGCAAAACATTCCGCGTGTATGCAAACTCAGATTTCATTGGTATGCAGCTTGGCGGCGCAGTGAAGAATGTTATCGCAATTGGCGCTGGCATGTCGGATGGTATTGGCTTTGGTGCTAATGCACGTACCGCACTCATCACTCGCGGTTTGGCTGAGATGAGTCGCTTGGGCGCAGCACTTGGCGCACAACCAGAAACCTTCATGGGCATGGCTGGATTGGGTGACTTAGTACTGACATGTACCGACAACCAATCACGTAACCGTCGCTTTGGCTTGGCTTTAGGCTCAGGTAAAGACGTCGACACGGCCCAAGAAGAAATTGGCCAAGTTGTCGAAGGTTATCGCAACACCAAAGAAGTTTGGTTATTATCAGAACGCATGGGCGTTGAGATGCCAATTGTTGAACAAATTTATCAAGTGTTGTATCAAGGGAAAGATGCACACTTAGCAGCACAAGATCTGCTTGCTCGAGACAAGAAGTCAGAAAGATAGAAAAGCGGTAGAGAGATTCGAGTAAACGAGATGCGAAAAGAGTAAAAGCAGAAACGAGATTCGGGTAATCGAGATGCGAAAAGAGTAAGAGCAGATACGAGATTCGGGTAAACGAGATGCGAAGAGAGTAAAAGCGGATTGAGCGCTTAAAGAAGGCTGCTTTTCGTTACTCGTATATCGCAACTCTAATCTGTTCTTTACATCTCACTCTTCGTATCTCGAATCTCGGTTACTCGCACCTGCTCTTATAGCTCTTATAGCTCTTCGCATCTCTCATCTCGCTACACGTATCTGGTTTAAAGGAATGGATGGTAAAATGAAACACTGTGAACAACAAAAAGTTTGGCAATGCATTGTGAAGGAAGCTCGACAGCAGTCGGAGCAAGAACCTATGCTTGCGAGTTTTTATCATGCCACGATTATCAACCATGAAAGCTTAGGCGCTGCACTCAGTTACATCCTCGCAAATAAGCTAAAAACAGCTTCAATGCCCGCAATGGCGGTCCGTGAAGTGGTTGAACAAGCATTCAAGCAGGATCAATCGATTATTGATGCTGCCGCTTGTGATATTTGCGCGACGGTAAATCGAGATCCTGCGGTCGAGATGTACTCGATGCCTCTGCTTTACCTGAAAGGCTACCACGCTCTGCAAGGCTACCGAGTGGCTAACTGGTTGTGGAAGCAAGGCCGTATCGCACTTGCCACTTACCTACAAAACCAAATCTCGGTTGCTTGCCAAGTGGATATTCACCCAGCAGCTCGTATCGGTAAAGCTATCATGCTCGACCACGCGACAGGCATTGTAATTGGTGAAACCGCCGTCGTTGAAAATGATGTATCGATTCTTCAAGACGTGACCCTTGGTGGTACAGGTAAAGAAGGTGGCGATCGTCACCCTAAAATCCGCGAAGGTGTAATGATTGGTGCCGGCGCTAAAATCCTCGGTAATATTGAAGTGGGCGAAGGTGCTAAGATTGGCTCTTGCTCTGTGGTTCTACAAGCCGTGCCACCTCATACGACAGTCGCTGGGGTTCCTGCAAAAATTGTCGGTAAACCGAAAACAGACAAACCCTCTTTAGATATGGATCAAGGGTTCAACGGTCGCTCGCAAAATTTCATCCATGGTGATGGGATTTAAGAGCAGATGCGGGAATCGCGTAACCGTGATACGAAAAGACTAAGAGCAGATACGGGATGCGAGTAACCGAGATGCGAAAAGCTTAAAAGCAGATGCGGGATTCGAGTAACCGAGATGCGAAGAGCTTAAAAGCAGATGCGGGATTCGAGTAACCGAGATACGAAAAGACTAAAAGCAGGTTCGGGGTTCGAGTAACCTAATACGAAAAGACTAAGAGCAGGTTCGGGATACGAGTAACCGAAATGCAAAAAGACTAACAGCAGCTGTTGATAATGAATAAGAGCAAAATGACGATAATGATGAAACAAATTCGAGCTATTAGCCGGACTCTTTTGATATCAGCCAGCCTTTGTGTTGCTCTTTTATCTACATCGTCATTTGCCGCCTCTCAGGGGGAACTGAAAGGCGTGTCGAGTGAAATATCTCGCCAACAAAAAAACCTATCCTCACAGCAGAAAAAGCTCGATAGCCTGCAAGCAAGCCTCAAGAAACAAGAGCTATCCATCGCTTCGCTTGAAAGAGCGATTCTAGACAGTAAAAGGCAACTCAATACGGCCAATGCAAATATTGCCAGCTTAGACACCAAGATTAAATCGCTTACGGCTCAGAAAAAAGTCCATACCGATAAGTTAGAGCAACTGATTCAGACTTACTACATGACTAGTCGAGCTAAAGCTTCTTCTCACATCCTCAACACAGGTGTGGAAGAAGATCGCATCAGCCACTATTACCAACACCTTGCCAAAGCTCGCTCCGCAACAATCAAAACGATTGAACAGACGCAACTTGAATTAGAAGAAAGCCACAAACAGCGTCAACTTGAGCAAGAACAGATAGCAACACTGCTAAAACAGCAAACCACCAAGCGCGACAAGCTATCTAAGACTCAAACGCAGCGTAAGAAAACCGTTGGCAGCATCAAGAAAAACATCTCGGGCGATAAGAATTACTTGGCGGAGCTTCAGCGAAATGAAACTCGCCTGAAAGCTGAAATAGCGAAAGCAGAGAAAGCGGCTCGCGAGAGACGTAATGCAATCCCTATGGATGGGTTAGCCAAACGTAAAGGTAAACTGCCTTGGCCAATCAAAGATAAGGTGCTACATAACTATGGTTCACGCCAAACGGGCCAAATTAACTGGAAAGGCATGGTGATCAACGCCAAGTACGGTCAGCAAGTAAAATCCGTTTACTCAGGCACGGTGGTCTTTGCCGAGTATCTGCGAGGTTATGGTTTAGTGGTACTGCTTGACCATGGTAAAGGCGATATGACGCTCTATGGCTTTAACCAAGCACTTTTAAAGAAAGAAGGTGACAAGGTTAAAGCGGGTGAAGCCATCGCACTTGCTGGTGACACTGGCGGCCAAACTCGCCCATCACTGTACTTTGAAATTCGCAGAAACAGCCAAGCTCAGAATCCGAAGAGTTGGTTAGTTAGGTAAGAGCAGATGAGGGATGCGCAGATCTCAAAAACAGATACGGGATTCGAGTAAACGAGATTCGAAGAGCTTAAAAGCAGATGCGGGATGCGAGTAACCGAG
>NZ_MCSD01000013.1:0-142435 GCF_002872555.1 Vibrio sp. 10N.286.55.E10 | reverse complement strand
CGAGATGCGAAGAGCTTAAAGCAGAATCGGGGGCGAATGTTCCAGAGACAGAAAGGTTAAGAGTAGGTTCGAGGAAAAGGTGCTAATTAATCTTGAGCAACCCAAAAGAGTTAAGAGGCCTTGAACTAGTCACTTACAAAACCTCGTCATTCCAGAATTGAGGAACGAAATATCTGGAATCTCAGTCTCATATATTATTTGTCATGTTTAATTCACCACACCACAAAGATTCCCTATCGCGCTCGTACCTCGCTGTAGGGAGTGACGTCGCTATTTACAATGCGTGATGAAGACATCGATACGAATAACGCTAACCAAGAGCTTTAGAAAGCGAGTGCAGTAATCGTATTAATGAGTAACCACCGCTCTTCGTATCTCGAATCTCGGTTACTCGCATCTGCTTTTAAACTTTTCGTTTACTCGTATCCCGTTACTCGAATCTGCTCTTTCCCGATTTTCGTTACCCGTATCTCGCTTACTCGTCTCTTTCTACTTAGAGTTCAACGCCCTTACACCATCTTCCAACAGTGTCAGCTGCTCAAAACCTTGGGCAGTCGCAATGGGCTTCACAGTCGCGATCATCTGCAGCATTCCTTGATGAACAACTTGCTCAGTAATTTGAGCTTTAGGAGACATCGCAGACTGATAAGCTAACCAACCCGATGCGATCAAGTGAAGAGAAGTGACCATCGATTTCATTTCCGAATCCGTTGCTTTAAGCAAGTTCAACTCAACAAAGGCTCTCATAATATCGACAAGGTTGGTTTGCAACTTTTCTTGTACGGCCATGTAATCAAGGTGGAGTTTTTCATCACGTGACAATATTTCAGGCAGATTCGCATAGAAGAATCGGTACTTCCACATCAGTGTGAAAATAGAATCTAAGTAGCGCTTTAGTAGCGTGAGACTTTCTTGTTGTCCTTGGATTGGTGTAAACCGTTCGAGCAACTCTGTTGAATAGAGAGTAAAGATATCACGGACAATTTCTTGTTTGTTGCGGAAGTGGTAGTAGAGGTTGCCAGGGCTAATCTCAATATGTTCAGCAATATGATTGGTCGTAATACTACGCTCGCCGTGCTCATTAAAAAGCTCTAGAGCAGCGTAAACAATCTTGTCACGTGTTTTCATTAGTTATTAGTATCCCTATCCGTTTAGAGGTTCAGTATATCGCCACTAAACGGATAGATCGAGCTGTTAACATCTGGTCTAATTAGCATTAGCTAAACTAGAACCAGATTAATCACTGCCAAAGAGGTCTCGCGTGTAAACCTTATCTGCAACGTCAGCGATCTCTTCTACCATTCTGTTAGATACAATCACATCTGATACGGCTTTGAACTCTTCTAGGTCAGAATAAACCTTCGAGTTAAAGAAATGCTCTTCCTCTAACACAGGTTCGAATACGACCACTTCAATACCTTTAGCTTTCAAACGCTTCATGATGCCTTGAATCGAAGAAGCACGGAAGTTGTCCGAACCAGCCTTCATGATCAAACGATAAATACCGACAATTTTAGGTGAGCGTTTGATAATTGAGTCCGCGATAAAATCTTTGCGAGTGCGGTTAGCATCGACAATGGCACCGACAATGTTGTTTGGTACATCTTGATAGTTAGCTAACAGCTGTTTGGTATCTTTCGGTAAGCAGTAACCACCATAGCCAAATGAAGGGTTATTATAGTGATTGCCAATTCGAGGATCTAAACCAACGCCTTCGATGATCTGACGAGAATCCAAGCCGTGCGCTTCGGCGTAAGAATCGAGCTCATTGAAATAAGAAACACGCATCGCTAGGTAGGTATTTGAGAATAGTTTTACCGCTTCCGCTTCTATGGAATTAGTAAATAGCACGTCGATATTCTCTTTTTCTGCACCTTCAACAAGAAGATTAGCAAACACTTTAGCGCGTTCAGAGCACTCACCAACGATAATACGTGATGGGTGTAGGTTATCGTACAGGGCTTTGCCTTCGCGTAAAAACTCAGGTGAGAACATAACGTTTTCACAGTTCAGTTCTTGCTTAACGCGCTCAGTATAACCAACAGGCACCGTTGATTTGATCACCATGACAGCATTTGGATTGATATCCATGACGTCTTTAATGACCGATTCTACAGAACTGGTATCAAAATAATTATTTTTTGGATCATAATCGGTTGGAGTAGCAATGATGACAAACTCAGCATCTTTGTAAGCCGCTTTATCTGTTGTCGCCCTGAAATTCAGCGTCTTAGTTAATAGAAAGTGCTCAATCTCATTATCTACAATCGGCGACTGCTTATTATTCAGCATTGTCACTTTTTCATCGATGATATCTACCGCGACTACTTCATGATGTTGTGCTAACAGCATTGCGTTTGATAGACCTACATACCCAGTACCGGCTACTGCAATCTTCATGATAATACCTATAGTTTTGAGTAATTAACTCAACATAATTTATAACTTAGCTTGCCGTATCATACTCTGGTTGGGGAATTATTCCACTAGCCCGCTTTATCCATTCCTTGCTATACTCGTGACAGTTTTTTATTCAGAAGAGTTAGAAATTATGATTATCGTAACTGGTGGTGCTGGCATGATTGGCAGCAATATTGTTAAGGCGCTAAATGAAGCGGGCCACAACGATATTCTGGTCGTCGACAACTTAAAAGATGGTAAGAAATTTAAGAACCTTGTAGACCTAGACATCACTGATTACATGGATCGTGATGATTTTCTAACTCAAGTTATGGCTGGTGATGATTTCGGTCATATTGAAGCTATTTTCCATGAAGGTGCATGCTCTGCTACCACTGAGTGGGACGGCAAATACATGATGCTTAACAACTATGAGTACTCAAAAGAGCTACTTCATTACTGTGTTGAGCGTGAAATCCCTTTCTTGTATGCATCTTCAGCTGCGACTTACGGTGAAACCGATACTTTCATTGAAGAGCGAGAGTACGAAGGAGCATTGAATGTCTACGGCTATTCAAAACAACAATTTGATAACTACGTTCGCCGATTAACCGCGGATGCTGCAGCGCATAACGAAACGCTTCCACAAATCGTTGGCTTCCGTTACTTCAATGTTTATGGTCCACGCGAGCAACACAAAGGCAGTATGGCATCGGTAGCATTTCACCTAAACAACCAAATGAACGCCGGTGAAAACCCCAAGTTGTTCGCCGGTAGTGAAACCTTCAAGCGTGATTTTGTATATGTTGGTGATGTAGCAGCAGTAAACCTATGGTTTCTAGAAAACGGTGTTTCAGGTATTTTCAACCTAGGTACAGGTAACGCAGAGTCTTTTGAAGAAGTCGCAAAAGCAGTCATCAAGCACCATGGTAAAGGCGAAATTGAAACGATTCCTTTCCCTGAGCATTTGAAAGGCGCTTATCAAGAGTTTACTCAAGCTGACTTAACCAAGCTTCGCAATACAGGTTGCGATATCGAGTTTAAAACAGTGGCAGATGGCGTTGCTGAGTACATGAAGCTCGTAAACGCATAGCTGTAAGCTTTATATTTCAGATTAAGACTATTAGTACATCCTATTTTTGTGGTGCATTATTAGATAATCTAGTAAACATAATCATTCCCCGAGTGACCGATATAAAGTTAACTCTCTGATTTAAATAATGTAGTGAACGAATGACCACACAACGCAATGATTTTGATCCAAAAGCTTACAATCCTGAGTTTGAATGGGGATTTCTAGCACCTAAATACTGGGGCACTTGGATTGCTGTTCTGTTATCGTCTTTAGTCTGCTTCTTACCTAATAGCATTCGTTTAGCACTCGCTAAATTTATGGCTAAGCAAGCTGTAAAAATCAAGAATAAGGCTAACCGCCGAGCTCGCGTAAACCTTGAGATGTGCTTTCCTGAGCAATCTGTGGATCAGCGCGAAGAAACTCTTTATCAGTCATACGTTACATCTATATCGTTTTTGATGGGCTTTGCTTCACTGACACTAAAGAGCAAAGATTGGTTAGAGAGCAATACCTCGATTAACGGCTTGAGCAACCTAACCGATATTACGGACAGTGGCGAGAATGTGATCTTGCTGGTGCCACACACATGGGCTATCGATATCCCCGCGGTATTATTAGCATCACGCAATTTACCTGTGTCTGCGATGGCGAAAGCACAAAAAAACAAACTCAGTGACTGGCTAATGCACCGACAGCGCGTGCAATATGGTGGTCGTGTTTACGACCGTAGCGGAGGCATCAAGCCTTTCATCAAGTCAGTACGTGATGGGTACCTGGGTTACTATCTCCCTGATGAAGATCTTGGTCGTGAACATAGTGTCTTCATCGATTTCTTCGCGACTCAAAAAGCAACAATTTCAGGCCTCGGCCGCCTCTCAAAACTTAGTAAGGCCAAAATCGTTCCTTTGTTTGCTCAATACGATAGCAAGACCGGCCAATACACGTTGGATTTTCACCCTGCACTACCCTTCCCAACAGGAAGCGAAGAGCAAGACGCTCGCATGATGAATCAATGCATTGAAGATTACGTGAGTAAGAACCCAGAACAATATATGTGGATCTTGAGACTTCTTAAGACTCGTCCGGACAGTAATGTAAACCCGTACTCATAATATGAATTTATATAAAAACATTCTTAAAACCCTTATACTTGCTCCTTACTTTTTTGCTTTTTCGGGCATGCTAATCATTCCGAATGGTGATAAGAAAATGGCTATATTTCTAATCATTGGCTCTTTGGCTAGCTTGTTTTTTTCTAAAATCAACAATATCAACCTAAAAGATCGCTTGTATAATCCATATCTAATTATTGTTATATTAGTAACATCATATAGTATATTCAGTTATTACACTCACGGTGCAAGCTCTAGAGAAATGAGGGCGTTAATCGTTACATCTATATTTCTAGCTTTTTACCCTCTGAAAGAAATAAAAAACAACCTGCTAATTTCATTATTATTCACAGGCAGCTTAGTTCTATTTTTAAATAGTTTTTATTACCATCAAATTTTAGGTTACAGTAGATTTTCTGGATATATAAACCCAATTCCATACGCAACTATATGTGCAATAATTGGTTCTATAGCATACTCATTAATATTATCAAGTTCTGATATTAAAGAAAGATTGATATGCACACTATCTTTACTACTTGTTATTTACCCTTTAATAACAAGCGAATCGCGAGGAGTGTGGTTAGCTCTTGTTTTTTCTATAACTTTAGTATCTTTACGCCATATATCACATAAAAATCTCACAAAAAAAACAATAACCAATCTGATTATTCCTATATTAATAGTATCTATTGGATCTTTAACATTACTAAAAGACAATATAGAGTTAACAATTAAAAAAACTCAATCAGAGATACATCAAATAGAGTCTGGTGAGTTAAATAATTCCATAGGATTAAGATTTCAAATGTGGTTAGCAGCTCCAAGTTTAATAAAAGACAATATCATACTAGGCAGTGGCGATAAGCATCAATTAGAAATAAAACAACTCTATGATGACGGAAAAATATCTTCCTCGTTATATGAATTTAACCCAACACACTATCACAACCAATTTTTAGACAAATTTATAAAGTCTGGGATTGTTGGGTTAATTATGTTAATTGCACTGATGATATATCCAGTGATAATTAGTCATAAACTATCAACACGTAAAGAAATGCTAGTTCTTAGTATTGTATCAGTGATATTCATAGCATCACTGTCTGATGTACCGCTCAATCACCCGCAACCTTTAATACTATTCTTGTTACTATTGTTTCCTATTTGCTCAAGATGTAAGAGAGTTTCCAATGACTAAAATCTTTGTCATAAATTTAGAATCTTCCACAGAGAGAAAAGAGAACATTAGTCGTCAATTAGACGAGCTATCCCTTCCTTTCGAGCTATTTTCTGCCGTGGATGGCAGAACATCACCTCCTCACCCGTTACTCAATCGTTACAATGATGACTTAAGTCAAACATACCGAGCAAAGACACTTAATGCAGGACAACTAGGGTGCTATGCAAGCCATTTTTTATTATGGGAAAAGTGTGTTGAACTCAATCAGCCAATAATCGTAATTGAAGATGACGCTCTTTTATTTAAAGAGGCATTTATTAATTTCATTCAAGATACCCGAGCTATACCAGAATCTGTAGAGTGCATTCGATTATTTAGAAATAAGCGTCGTAAATATGATTCTTACGAAGTGTTCGGAGCTAAATCTACCAGCATTCATAAGTTCACTAAAGGACACATGAGTGCAACAGCCTATTTCTTAAGACCTTCAGGGGCGAAAAAATTCCTTAAACACTCAAAAGAATGGTATATGGCAGTAGATATTTACATGGATCGATTCTGGCAAAACGATGTTGAGTGCTATGGCACTGCGGTACCCTGCTTAACGAATGACCCAAAGTTTGATTCTGATATCGGATATGAAAAGCGCACCAGAACAAGAAGCTTCTTCAAGAAATTTAAGCGTGAGTGGTTCAATTTAAACGAAACCATTCAGCGTCATCTACATAATATAAAATTCAAAATCAGTATAAAAAAACAATGAACTTTATGAAGTTAGAATGCTCTTATGCATACAAATTGACACGCAGTCGATCGAGGTAACTATGGCAGATGACATTTCAAATCTATATATGTGCTCTACGGTAAGGCATGTCATGCTAAGTGTTTTTCATGCTGTTGAGTCAAATAAAAATTCAACTATTGTATTGTTTAATGACTACCAAAGTATTCCCTCTACACTTATAAATACATCTAACTTGCCAAGCAATATTAAAATTGTATTGGCTAGTAGAGATGAATTAACATCCGTAATAAAACAAAAAGGTCTAATTGGCAAGTTTATACTCAAGTCATCTATACTAGGCTTTCGTATCCCTGACTTTCTAAAGAGAACATTAATTTCATATATTAATGCCTATGAAGAAAAAATATTTCTAGATTTAGTTAGTTATGAACTTTTTGTTTTCAATGATGACAATAAAATGTCTAGATTGTTTAGATTACTGGTTCCCAACTATAAGATGATTGAAGATGGAATGAGAAACTATATTGAAATACCTATTCATAGTCCAATAAAAAAAATATTTAGAAAATTAAAGGGCTACCATTCAAAGACAATGATCATGGGAGAGAAAAATGAGTGTCTAGAAATTCACCTTCTTTCACCCGATAAATCACCATCACAAATACATAGAAAAGTACAAAAGCTTAATATTTCACAATCAACATATGCGACAGACCTATTATCAAAAATATTCCAAGTCGATAGTTACACACACGAAAAAAGAACTATAATTCTCGCCACTCAACCAACATCTAAAGAAAACAATTTACGATTCAAAGATATAAACTTTGTCAAAAAAGTTTATCAAAACATTTATAAACAGGCAGTCAATGCAGGTTATAATGTTGTTTTAAAACTCCACCCATCAGAGCCAAAAGACGATTACAACAAATTCTTTGAAGGTGTTGAGCAATTACCACCTAAGCTTCCGGTTGAGCTATTCCTGATGTTGTCCGATAAGAAGATTGGGATTGTGTCGTTATTCTCATCCGTTGGTATGGGGCTGGAAGAATACTGTGACGTTTTTCAGATATTGAAACAAGAAGAAATAGCCGAAACAATCGATACAATTGTAAGCTTTGAGAAAAACCCTGCAGAATTAGACCTCAGGATTAAGCAAGTTTTACAAAAATTTGAATTATAATTACCTAAATTAATTATCCAATTAAGTTCAACATAAAGAGTAACTCGATGACTAATGCCTTATCACTAATCGGTCGTACGGAGATGCTGTTCAATTCTGATATAAAACAGCATCACAATGAACTAGCAGACATAATATCAAAATCTAGCTTTCTTGTTTTAGGTGGAGCAGGCTCAATTGGCCAATCTGTAACTAAAGAAATTTTTAAACGTAGCCCGAAGAAGCTGCATGTTGTTGATATTAGCGAAAACAACATGGTTGAACTGGTTCGTGATATTCGCAGCTCATTTGGGTACATCGATGGTGATTTCCAAACATTTGCCTTAGATATTGGCTCTCTCGAGTATGACGCGTTCATCAAAGCAGATGGTAAGTTTGATTATGTGTTGAACCTATCAGCACTTAAGCATGTTCGAAGCGAGAAAGATCCCTATACATTGATGCGAATGATCGATGTAAACGTGTTTAATACAGATAAAACCATTCAACAGTCTATTGATGCTGGCGCTAAAAAGTATTTCTGTGTATCAACAGACAAAGCAGCGAACCCAGTCAATATGATGGGCGCATCAAAGCGTATTATGGAGATGTTCCTAATGCGTAAAAGTGAACAAATGACTATCTCAACAGCGCGCTTTGCCAATGTTGCGTTCTCAGATGGTTCACTACTGCATGGTTTCAATCAGCGTATTCAAAAACGCCAACCTATCGTGGCTCCAAACGATATCAAGCGTTACTTCGTGACCCCTCAAGAGTCAGGTGAGCTATGTCTAATGTCTTGTATCTTTGGTGAAAATCGTGACATTTTTTTTCCTAAGTTGAGTGAAGCACTTCATCTTATTTCGTTTGCTGATATTGCCGTGAAATATTTAGAGCAACTTGGCTATGAGCCTCACTTGTGTGAAACAGAAGAAGAAGCTCGACAATTGGCTCATACACTTCCTGAACAAGGAAAGTGGCCCTGCCTGTTCACAGCAAGCGATACAACGGGTGAGAAAGACTTTGAAGAGTTTTTTACGGATAAAGAAGAGTTGGACATGTCTCGCTTTGCAAATCTTGGAATCATTAAAAACGATCCACTTTATGATCAAGAATTACTCACCTTATTTGAAGACAGCATTTTGGGTATGAAAGGCGAGAAAGCTTGGACTAAGGATCAAATCGTAAAACTCTTCTTTACCATGATCCCTGATTTTGGACACAAAGAAACGGGTAAATACCTCGATAGTAAGATGTAAGCGGAGTAAGTAATGAAAGCGACATCTATTGTTGAATTTGTTAGAGATACTTATAAAACTAATGAATTCATTCCGTTGCACGCACCAACGTTTAATGGCAACGAAAAAGCCTATGTTATGGAAACGATTGAAAGTACTTTTGTTTCTAGCGTTGGTAAATTTGTTGATGATTTTGAGCGAAAGATTGAAGCGTATACAGGTGCGGCTAAAGCGGTAGCGACAGTCAATGGTACTGCAGCATTACATGCGGCCTTGTACATGGCTGATGTTCAACGAGGAGACCTTGTTATTACACAAGCTCTGACTTTCGTTGCAACTTGTAACGCTCTTTATCATATGGGTGCCGAGCCTATTTTTGTGGATGTTTCTCCTGTGAGCTTAGGCCTATGCCCTAAAGCTGTAGATGCATTCTTAAGTGAGCATGCTGAAGTAACCAATACGGGGTGTATTCACAAGAATACAGGCAAACGAATTAAAGCGGTTGTCCCTATGCATACCTTTGGCCACCCTGTAGAGCTTGATGAGCTGGTTGCAGTTTGCCTGAACTGGAATCTTGTTTTAGTAGAAGATGCAGCAGAAAGCCTAGGTTCTTTCTATAAAGGTAAGCACACCGGTACTATTGGTGATGTGAGTGCAGTCAGCTTCAATGGCAACAAAATCATTACCACTGGTGGTGGCGGTATGGTTCTATGTAAAACTCAAGAACTAGGAGCACGAACCAAGCATGTCACTACGACAGCGAAAGTGCCTCATCCTTATGAATTTTTCCATGATGAGCCAGGTTTTAACTACCGCATGCCAAATCTGAATGCAGCGCTTGGTTGTGCGCAGATGGAAGTGATTGAGCAATACCTTATTCAAAAACGCAGTCTTGCTAATCAATACATAAGCCTGTTTGAAGGCACTGACATTAAGTTTGTTGTCGAGCCCAAGTACGCTAAATCCAACTATTGGTTGAATGCCATTATTTGTCCTGATGTTGAATTTCGTGAACATATATTGCAGGAAACGAATGCTGCTGGTGTCATGACTCGCCCAATCTGGAAGTTAATGCATCGTTTACCAATGTTTGAAAATGCCATGTGTGGCGATCTAACTCAGTCTGAGTTTATTGAAGCGCATTTGGTTAATTTACCTAGTACTCCAATTCTTAGAGCTGAATGATGACGAATATTACCATTACAGATTTGCCGTCAGACATATACTACCAGCGAGAATACTCTGCGCTATATGAAGGCGATGGTGAACATTTTGAATTTCAGTATGGTGAGGATAGCTCTTATGTTTGGTTTAGTGCTTTAAAACGTCCAATCCGAAGTGTTGCAGGGCAGACCATCAGCGAAGAGTTGTATGACTTAGAAACACCTTACGGTTACGGAGGTCCAATTTCTAACTCTTCAGATACGTTATTTTTACAGCGTGCATTTAGTGCTTACAGAGAGCATTGCAAAGCTCAGAACATTGTGTGCGAGTTCATCCGTTTTCACCCTTTTAATACTGTCGGTGAAATGCCGTCGTTATTTGACATGCATTTCCCTGAGCGCCAAGTCGTTATTGTTGACCTAGAAAAGAACACAGAAGAGCGCCGAAAATCATACTCAAAAACAACAAGAAACATCGTTAAGAGAGCTGAGAAAAACTTATCTGTCGATACAACATCAGTACAACTCTCTGATTTTATGGAGATGTACTACGAAACAATGAATAAAAACTCAGCCAGTGACTTTTTTTACTTCCAAGAAAACTACTTCAATGATTTGAATGCTTTAGATGGTGTGTCTTTACTCGCCACAAAGAAAGAAAGTACATATGCTTCAGTGGGCTTTTTCATGTGTGGTAAAGAACTCGCGCATTACCACTTGTCTGCCAATAATCAGGACATCGCTAAGGAAAATGGCAATTATTTGCTACTTGATGCCGCTTTTGAGCATGCTAAAAGCCAAGGTTGTCGTTACATGATGCTAGGTGGAGGTCGAACATCTTCTCCTGACGACAGTTTGTTCAAGTTTAAGTCGAAATTCTCTCCTTTAACGATGCCATTTTATATTGCGGGGTTAGATTTCTTACCCGAAAAGCGCCAGATGTTGAATCAAATGTGGATTGATCAAAGTAAAGATTCTACTACTCCGAAATTATTCCAGTTATACCGAGCTTAGAGGTAACTATGACAAACAATATTTTTATTATCGCAGAAGCGGGTGTCAATCATAATGGTGACATTGGTCTAGCTAAGAAGTTGATTGATGCAGCGGTAGAGGCTGGGGTTGATGCTGTAAAGTTCCAAACTTGGAAAACGGAGTTGCTCGTCACTGAAGATGCTCAAATGGCTGAGTATCAAGTGGAGAATACTCAACGAGAAGAAACTCAGTTTGAAATGCTCAAACGTCTTGAATTGAGCTACGATGATTTTGCTGACTTAAAAGCATACTGTGACGCGAGAGCGATCACCTTTATGTCGACACCTGATGAAGAACAGAGCGCAACGTTCCTTAATGAACTACAAGACGTCTTCAAAATTGGCTCCGGGGAGTTAACTAATACGCCGTTCCTACGTCATATTGCTGGTTTTAAAAAGCCCGTAATTCTCTCTACTGGGATGGGTTACTTATATGAAGTGGAGCATGCGATCAACACGCTTGTTGAAGCCGGTTTATCACTTGCAGATATTACAGTACTTCACGCCACTACAGACTATCCGACATCACCAGAAGACGTAAACTTAACAGCAATGTTAACGATTCAGAAAGCATTCCCTGGCGTTACCGTTGGGTACTCAGATCATACCTTAGGTATTGAAATCCCAATTGCCGCAGTGGCTATTGGGGCAAAAGTTATCGAGAAGCATTTTACTCTAGACAACAAAATGGAAGGTCCAGACCACAAAGCAAGTCTAGAACCTCATGAGCTGTCGGATATGGTAACCGCTATTCGCAACATAGAAAAAGCGATGGGATCTGGTTGGAAAGTACCAACCAAAACGGAAAAAGCGAACCGCGATATTGTAAGAAAGAGCATTATTGCAGGTAAGGCGATTTCTGCCGGACAAGTTATCTCAGCAGAGATGCTTGAAATCAAGCGCCCAGGTAACGGTATTTCTCCAACTCGATGGGATGAAGTCGTTGATTCAATAGCGAAGAAAGATTACCAAGTTGGGGAACTGATCTGATGCGTAAGATATGTGTAGTCACGGCGACAAGAGCTGAATACGGATTGTTAAAGTGTTTACTTGAAGATATTCAAAATGATTCAGTACTTGAGCTTCAACTAATCTCAACAGGTAGTCATCTATCTCCAGAGTTTGGTTTAACGAATCAGCAAATTCTTGATGATGGATTTGTCGTGAATAAGACAGTAGAAATCCTTCTTTCCTCGGATACTCCGGTTGGAGTTAGTAAGAGCATGGGCCTTGCGCAAATCAGCTTTTCAGAGGCGTTTGATGAGTTAAAGCCCGATATTGTTGTCGTATTAGGGGATCGTTATGAACTGGTCCCTATCGTTTCTGCGGCAAATATTGCCCGTATTCCCGTTGCGCACTTGAGTGGTGGAGAGCTTACCGAAGGTGCAATCGATGAATTAATTCGTCATGCCATTACTAAGTTATCCCAACTACACTTTACTGCGATGGATGAGTATTCCACTCGAGTTATTCAGATGGGTGAGCTGCCAGAACGTGTATTCACCGTCGGAGAAGTCGGCCTTGATAACTTACTTCGTATGCAGTTGATGTCGAAAGATGAGTTTGAAAACTCCATATCTTGTAAATTAAAAGAGCGGAATTTACTTTTCACTTATCACCCTGAAACTACACAAGATATCGCAGAAGTCGAAAGAGATTTTCGAGAGATCCTTAGTGCATTAGACACTTTGGAGCATACGTTAGTCATCTTCACTAAGGCGAATGCTGACGTAGGTGGTCGATTGATAAATAAGATGATAGATAAGTATGTCGCTGAAAACACTGAGAAAGCGATTGCATTTACCTCTCTAGGACAACTTCGTTATTTGTCAGCGTTGCAGTATATGGATGCTGTAGTAGGAAACTCTTCGAGTGGTATCGTGGAAGCTCCGTCGTTCAAACTCGCAACTATTAACATTGGTAACCGTCAAAAAGGGCGTGTGAAAGCCAATAGCACAATTGATGTTAGTGTAAACAAGGCTGATCTCACTTCGGCATTAGCTGAGGTTTATACTCCGGAGTTTATGGCATCTTTAAAGCATATCGTGAATCCTTACGGGCGTGGAAATAGCTCTGAAAAAGTGGTGCAAACTCTTAAAACCGTTGAACTAAGCAGTTTAAAAACAAAGCAATTTTATGATGTTAAGTACTGAACCTAAAATGGTCGGCGGAGAGCAAGAACTTGAGAGTGAAGGTCTTTTCTATGGTGTAACCAATAGTGGACGCTCATCATTAAGGTGGGCTATTCGCTCTATGTCTCTTCAACGAAAGAAGGTTCTTGTTCCGGATTTCGTGTGTCAGATAGTTGTTGATGTCTTACTTGAATTTAATATTGATGTACAATTTTATCAGGTTCGAGAAGATTTTGAATTTGAACTGCCCAACGAACTGGGAAGCATCAGTGCCATATATCTCGTGAAGTATTTTGGCCACGAGAGTCACTCCTTCGACAAGCTAATTAAAAGCACGGATACACCACTCATTATCGATGACGTGTTTGGTATTGAAGCGCCTAAAATTCCTGCTGAAGTGCCATGGTGCTACTTCAATAGTTTAAGAAAAATTACAGCTGTAGCTGACTTTAGCCAGTTAGTGTCGAGTACACCACTAACAGAACTACGCAAAGAGCGATTACCTGATTTTTCTACTCTTAAGTACAAAGCTAAATCTGCTAAATATCAATACCTTAATGCTTCAGTGGGAAAAGAGAGTGATTACCTATCACTCTTTTCCAGTGCGGAGAGCTTACTTGATGAATGTTCTGGAGTGTATGAGCCAGAAGACAGAAGTGTATTCTTAGCTTGTCAGTTTTCCCTTCATTACCGAAATGAACAGAAAGCCCGAGTTGAGAACTTGAGAGTTGCTAAAGCGGCGCTCGATTCAGAGCAGTTCATAGACATTAATGCAAACTTCCCATCTTTCTTGCCATTATCATTAGTGAATCGCGATAAAGTTCGAAAGGCATTGATGGGGCATTCTATCTTTTTAGCTGTTCATTGGCCAAAAAGCAGGCAAGCGCCGAGTTCACTGTGTGACACTATTCTGTCATTACCGCTAGATAGTCGCTACACGACGGAAGACATCAAGCGTATATGTGATTTGATAAAGAAATTTGAGAAATGAATCAAGAAAAATTAGAAATCGAACCGATAAAAATAAATAAATATGTAAAGTGGACTGGTGATTGCCTATGAGTCATGATTGGAAAAATGTGCAGCTAGTACCGTCATCAACAATTCTAGATGCGCTGGATATTCTTGATAAAGAAGCATTACGTGTTGTTCTGGTCATCAATGACAAAGGTTGCCTCATCGGCGTTGTGACTGATGGAGATATTCGTAGAGGTTTATTGAATAAACTCTCATTAAACGATGAAATATCGACAGTTATGAATACATCTCCAATCACGGCAACTCTTGGAACCTCAAGAGAACAGCTTATTGAATTGATGGAACTAAAAGGTATTTTGTCAATTCCGTTAGTGAGTGAGAGTGGGGTTGTCGTTGGTTTAGAGACGCTTCAGGATATATTAAGTCAACCTTTGGTGAAAAACCCTGTCTTTATTATGGCTGGCGGCTTTGGTACCCGCCTAAAACCTCTTACAGACAATTGCCCTAAGCCAATGCTAAAGATCGGTGATAAACCAATTCTTGAAACGGTGATACGAAGCTT
The DNA here is from genome assembly GCF_002872555.1 of Vibrio sp. 10N.286.55.E10. NCBI lineage: Bacteria > Pseudomonadati > Pseudomonadota > Gammaproteobacteria > Vibrionales > Vibrionaceae > Vibrio > Vibrio sp. 10N.286.55.E10. Next base: position 127,651 of record NZ_MCSD01000013.1, on the reverse strand, counting down.
TACTAAAGCGGGTTTCGTTAACTTTTATATCTCTACGCATTATATGCCCGAGCAAATTCAAAACCACTTTGGCGATGGTAGTGATTTAAGCATTAACATCACCTATGTCCATGAGAATGAACCGCTAGGAACCGGTGGCGCATTAGGCTTATTACCTGATAACCTACCTAAAGACCTGCCTCTCATTATGATTAATGGAGATGTTCTAACAAAGGTAGATTTTCAACGCTTGTTAGAGTTTCATATAGACAATAACGCTGATGCAACAATGTGTGTCCGTGAATACGACTATCAAATCCCTTACGGTGTGATAAATGGGGAAGGGAACAAAATAACGAGTATGGTCGAAAAACCAATACAACGTTTTTTTGTGAATGCTGGGATTTATGTAGTCTCGCCTCAAGTCATTGATTCTGTGCCAAAGAACCATCGTGTAGATATGCCTACGTTGTTAGAGCAACATATGAATACACGCAACAATGTATTGATGTTTCCAATCCACGAGTATTGGTTAGATATTGGCCGCATGGACGATTTCAATCGAGCGCAGGCTGATATCCATAGCTTAGAGATGTTCTAATGATTCACACTAAAAAAGTATTGGCGATTATCCCAGCCCGCGGTGGCAGCAAACGACTACCAAGAAAAAACGTGCTGCCTTTAGCTGGAAAACCATTAATTGGGTGGTCAATTGATGCAGCGAAAAACAGTAAATATATCGATCAAATATTCGTTAGCACTGATGATAAGGAGATCGCGGATGTCTCTTCCCGATTTGGTATCGATGTTCCAGAACTAAGACCTGACCACTTAGCATCAGATACCGCGACGACAGAGAGTGTTCTAACTTATACGTTAGAACAGTTTGGAAATGACATAGATATAATTGTACTGCTTCAACCAACATCTCCGTTGCGGACAGCTCAACATATCGATGAAGCATTGGATCTATTCATTGAAAAACAGGCTTTCTCTGTAATTTCCGTTACACCATGTGAACACCCACCGCTTTGGGCTAACACGCTTCCAGAAGATGGCACAATGGGAGACTTTATTCGCCCAGAAGCATTAAAGCGATCTCAAGATTGCGGGGATTTCTTCCGATTCAATGGAGCTATTTACATCTTTGATGTTCGAAAGTTTAAGGAATACGGCGAAATTAGATACACAGAGGAATCCTTTGCCTACGTGATGGAAAATAGAGTTTCTTTTGATATTGACCAACAATTAGATTTTGAGCTTGCCGAATTTTTTATAAACAAAGAGGGCTAAATAGCCCTCCTCACTTTATATTATTGCTTAAGTAACTTCTCAAAAAATTCTAGATGCTTCTTAACCGTCACTCGTGAACTGAAGCTTTCATCTAGCCGATTCTTAGCCGCTTCGCTCATTGTTGTGCACTTTGCCTTATCTTGTGCGAGCTTGTCCATTGCCTCACCCAAAGCTTTTGCGTCTCCCGTAGGGACGATATAACCCGTTTCACCATCTACAACGAGTTCAGGGGCACCGCCAGTGGTCGTAACTACAGAAGTTGTGCCATTTGCCATTGCTTCAACAATCGTACGCGGTAGTCCTTCTCCGCTGGTCGATGGCTGAACTTGAAAATCTGCCATACACATGATCGAAGGGATGTCAGTACGATGACCAATGTAGTGAATTCGCTCACTCATAGGGCTCGCTTTCATCTCATCAAAGTGAGGCTCATAGCCGCTGCCCGCTAAGATCAAATGGAAGTTCGGTGCAGTAATGTATTTGGTCGCCTCAAGTAAAACAGATATACCTTTACTTGGCCTTACATGCGCTGCAGTAATCGCGACGACATCATCTTCATTCAAACCAAACTCGGAGCGCTCAGTTGGTGGTACTTTATACCAATCCAATTCATGCCCTTTGTATATGGTAACAACGTTATCTTTGTTCTTCCAAACGCGCTTCACCACATCTTGTCGAACCGCTTCTGAAACACAAACTATGCCATCTACACGAGGATGCAGCTGAGTTAGGTAAGCACTTGGGTCATGTCGATACAGCCCTCCTGTAGTACCTCGATAAACAACCAACTTAACGTCAAAACCAATACACGCAAAAGCTGCATTGGGGATTGTCTTAGAGTTAAAAGCATAGCAGATGTCGTAATTATGCGTTCTTAACTCATGACGGATCTTTTTAATGGTATCAAAACAAATTTTACGCTTCGGGTAACCATCGACTACTCGGATACCGTGCTCTTCTAGCTTAGATACGTGCTCAGATTCTCCCTGAGTCATGATCGTCACTTGATGCCCTTGACTAGCTAGCTCGATAAAAATCGCAGCTTCTGGACGCAAACTGTTCCATGCATGTAAGTAAGATGCACAAACTAAAATCTTCATCTATCGGTTCCTATTTAGCTTGGTCTGTTGAACGGTCTTCTGAGCGATTTTCAAGAATCCACAAACCGACGTATTTATTGAAATTCACTTGAGCGTAAGTCATAGCCATAATGAAACCGACACTGCCATCCATAAAACCACGACGGATAATATACACTAAGAAGAACGTCCATATAGCTCGTAGTAGAGCGAGGAATAAGCCGTGTGACTTCTTGCCTTTACGGTGGTATTTTTGAGATCCAAGCCAAGCATATTGCGCTGCTTTATCTAAGCCGTGACCATAATCACGATGGGTGTAATGAAGAAGAAAACCCTTCAATACTCCTGTAGAGCCTTGCTCAGGAACGACAGTCTCGTGAACTTCATCAAGCGTATAACGAGAACCTTCTCTCTTGAACAATCTTAAGACTGCGCGAGCGCTACGGCCATATTTGAGCGTTGTGCCATAAAGGGTCACTCCCCAAGGCAGTTTATACGCTGTATGTTTGATTTGATCTTGCTTTAATAGTGCCACAAGAGCATCACTCATCTCTTTATCTAGAGCTTCGTCAGCATCAATTGATAGCACCCAATCACATGTCGCTTTATCTAGAGCTCGCTGCTTTTGCTTACCAAAGCCAGGCCAATCAGTGATTGTCACGTTATCTGTATATTTTTGGCATATTTCAACTGTTGCATCTGTTGAGCCACTGTCTAAAACAATCAGTTCATCGGCGATATCAACAACAGATTTAAGGCAAGTTTCAATTCGGTCTTCTTCATTCTTGGTAATAACAATGACAGACAGGGTATGTTTTCTCATTATTCAGCCCTAGAATTTCCAATAGTTTAATGATTTACGGATTTTAAAGTTACGAATCCAGTTTTTTGGCTTTTTATCCTGCCAACCACTTTCTAGCACATCCGTAATAGCACTCAGAACCCTAGCTGAGGATTGCCCATCAAGATATGGCGTTATTGACGGACCATAATTAGCGATGGCTTTGTCTCTTGCGTCATCCGGTAGCATCGCTTGTTGAATTGCTGATTCTAACTGCTCTGCTTGGGTAATATTGATGAAGCTCGCTTGTGGGTTTCGATTATTGACCGTAACAACCGGCTTATTGAGCAACAAAAATTCCTGAAATATCGATGAGTTGTCACATACCATCACATCAGCACGATGCTGCATTTCAATCACTTGGTCATTATCGAAAAAGAGAAGGTTATCCCCTTCCAGTGCTTGATATTTCGTTCTCGTCTCTTGATTCATTTTCGGATGAAGAGTCACCAACCATTGCCACTGGCTCAGTTGGCTTAGGCACTTAAGCTCTTCATAAACCAATTCAGCACACGATAAGCTTGGCGAAAAAGTGGAAGCGAATAGAATTTGAGGTCTTTCAAAACGGCTCTCGCTAGCTTGGTAATTAAACAAGCTGTCTAGCTTCAACCATCCGGTCTCTTTTACTTGAAAATAGCCGCGCTGTTTAGCTAGTGGTTCCAATGAACTCGTTCTTTCATGGCCTTCTGTGCAATACAAATCAAATAGACCACGCTCAGGATATAAGTTCCCTCGTTTACTCTCATTCAAACCGTGAAACACTTGCACCTTCAACCCTGGAATAAAAGCAGGAACGCGATCTCCGGGTACTAATACAGCAGAAGGATTATAGGCAACAGCTTCCGCCAAAGACACACGCTGCTCTTGCTCTAATAAAAGATGTTCAGAAGCATCCTCACCTACGAGCAACCACTTTACGTCATGGCCAAGTTGCTTCGCGTAGTTATAAAATGGACGAAGGATAGCAAATGAGTAGTTTTGCTCGACATAGAGCAAAAAACGATAGGATTGAATAAGCGATGAGATAGAGTTCACCATTTCCGTTTAAAAGTGTCACTAAGCATTTAATTATAACGCTCTTTACTTTCGAGATTGAAGAAAATACTCTTCTGATTACTGAATTTACCCTCTGGTGTCACTGTTCTTATGCTTATACGACTTATATACACTCTTATATTGTCATTGGCCTCTCCACTGCTTCTCTATGGGCTTTATAAGAGCAAACCCGGAAAGCCAAATTTTGGTAAGCGCTGGAAAGAACATTTCGGTATCACACCGCAAACTCAAGGTAAAAGCCCTATCTGGATTCATGCCGTGTCGGTGGGTGAATCTATTGCTGCGATGCCTGTCATTAAACAATTGAAGCTGCGAGATCCAAATCAAGCCATCATTGTTACCACGACAACCAGCACAGGTGCTGAGCAAATAGACAAGCTTGGTGATTTGGTCGAACATCGCTACATGCCGATTGATTTTTCTTGGTGTGTACGAGGCTTCCTTAAATCAGTAAAACCAAAGCAAATGTTGATTATGGAAACAGAGCTTTGGCCAAACACGTTGCATTGCGTCGCGAAAGCTGGGATTCCTATTTCAGTACTCAACGCTCGTCTATCAGAACGCTCGTGCCAGCGCTATGCTAAATTCCAATCCGTTTTTGACCTCTTAGCCAAAAACCTCTCTCAAGTACTTTGCCAATACCCAGGTGATGCTGAGCGTTTTATACGATTAGGGTTAGATAAAGCATCTGTGCATGTGACTGGGTCGATCAAGTTTGATATTGAAATCTCAGCTGAACAAGTATCAAAAAGCAAAGCGTTACGTGAACAAATTGGCTTTGAACGCTGTGTATGGATAGCTGCCAGCACTCATCAAGGCGAAGATGAAATTATCTTAGACGCTCATAGGCAACTTCTTAAAGACAACCCTAGTGCGCTACTGATGATCGTGCCTCGCCACCCAGAGCGATTTAACCAAGTGACGGAACTGGCTAAACAACACCAATTCAACACCATCACTCGAATGAGTCAGCAGCCAATCACCTCTGATATTGAAGTGTATATTGCGGATACGATGGGAGAAATGTTGGTATTACTTGGCGGATCTGATGTCTGTTTTATGGGAGGAAGCCTTGTGGGCGATAAGGTCGGTGGCCACAATCTTCTAGAGCCTGCGGCCCTGCAGTTACCTTTACTCAATGGTCCTAGTTACTTTAACTTCAGCGAGATCACAGACAAACTGCTTGAAGCTCAAGCCGTCACTATTTGCCAAAACAGCAATGAAATTGCACACCAACTCAAAGAGCTGTTCACCCAACCTAACTTACGTAAAGAGAAAGGCTTAGCGGCTTATCAAGTGGTCGAGCAGAACCGAGGGGCTCTAGGCAAAACCTTAGATATTATAATTTTTAACCAACCTACTTAGTAGCACGCAAAGGAAATAATGATTATAGTTTGGTCAGGTTTTAAATTTTTGAGGTTATATGTTCTATATGATTGGTTCTGCTCTATTTCGAGCACTAGAGAAAGCACATATCAAAGAGAAGGAAGCGAAATATAAAAGGCGCTACTCTATTGATAGTACATTTGATTTGAAACGAAGCCACGTTAGGTTTTATGGAAAAGGCGACATTATTGGTGGTGCTGAGTCTTATGTTGGCCACAACACAGCAATACAAGCGATGCCTGGTTATACAGTAAAAATAGGTAAAAGGACTCGTATTAGCCACAACGTCAGAATGTACACTTCATCAACAGAAACTCAACAAGATTTCACGCAACGTCCTCTAAAAAACTATTTTGGTAATATTGATATTGGCGAAGGGGTCTGGATTGGAGCTAATACTGTAATCCTCCCAGGAGTAACAATCGGTAGCAATGTTGCCATTGGAGCCAATAGTGTAGTCACAAAAGATATACCTTCAAATACTGTTTACGGCGGTGTACCTGCTAAATTTATAAAAAACAAATAGTTTTATTCATTTGCCTTGTAGCCCTGAACTAAATACTCCCAATCTGACACCTGCCACTGAATCTGGCGCTTGTGCACTTCCTTTAAAAACGAGCGCTTTAAGCGATTCAAGTTACCTTCCTTCCAGCCATCACCCGCCTGCTGGCCACACTTATCAAAGTCAATGATCCACACCCTTTGCGAGTCATCAAGCAGGATATTATGGATGTTGAGATCAGTGTGATTAACGCCAGCATCGTGCATTTTGCGGATCTCTTGGCCAATTCGACGATAAACATCCGCATCTATCGGGCCATTGACCAATACATCAACCAGGTCCTTGGCTTTGGGAATTCGTTCAGACATTAAGTCGGCTCGATAAAGTAGTCCGCTTTTAATTGCTCTAGCAGCAATAGGCCTAGGGACATTCACACCTGCGTTTGCCAATGCTTTGAGAACATTAAGCTCCATCGCACAGCGCGTACTTTCCCAATCCGAGAAACGATATTGGTCTTCAACGAGTTTGCCAAATAACCCACCACGACGATAGTGACGCAACGCGGCTTGCATTCCATCAAGTTGAATAAACCAGGTGGTACCACGCCCCTGCGCACTCCCTGAAATAGCCTCACGTTGCTGCCAGTATTGTGCCTCAAAGATCTGAACCATCTCATCCTCCGGCACTTGCGCCAGAAGTTCAGGGTCATACCAAATTGTTTGGTTCTTGGTGCTAATCGTTTCCATCTATGAGGCCTTTGGGTCGCTTTTCGTCATTGCTATTTTACAACTAATGCGAGTATCTGCATAATTCTGATGTTATTCACTTTTTTCGGGCACTTTATGTCACTGTTCTCAACTGCACCTCAATCTCTTTGCATACTTCGCCTCTCCGCGATTGGTGATGTTTGTCATGCTATTTCTGTGGTTCAAGCCATACAGAAGCAGTGGCCTGAAACGAAAATCACTTGGATAACCGGGAAAATAGAAGCCATGCTGATCGGCGACCTGCCTGGTATTGAGGTGATTGTTTTCGATAAGAAACAAGGCTTCAAAGGGATGCGTGAATTATGGCTTCAGCTATCTGACCGTAAATTTGATGCACTTCTGCATATGCAAGCCGCACTCAGAGCTAGTGTGCTATCTTGGGGGATAAAGGCAAAGTGCAAAGTAGGATTTGGCAAAGATCGCACTCGTGAAATGCAGTCACTCTTTACTAATCGCCATCTACCTATTTCAGATAAGTTTCATGTTTTGGATAACTTTGCCGAATTTGCTCGCTACATTGGTGTCCCCTTCGATAAGCCTCAATGGGATATTCCTTTAACACCGGAAGACGAACAGCTGGCCATCGACACCATGACAGAGAAACCAACCTTGGTTATCTCCCCTGCCGCAAGCAAGGATTCGCGTAACTGGTTGACTAATCGATATGCAGCTATTGCCGATTACGCTACAGAAAAAGGCATGCAAGTGGTACTTTGTGGCTCTCCTGCTCCACGAGAAGTAAACCTTGGTAAGGACATCGAAGCGCTATGCCAATCTCCTGTCATCAATTTAATAGGCAAAACCAACTTAAAGCAGCTCACCGCCGTACTCAAGCATGCAACGGTGGTATTGGCACCTGATACTGGTCCAGCCCACTTGGCAACGACACAATCAACCCCGGTAATTGGCTTGTACGCACATAGCGATCCTCGTAGAACTGGCCCTTACAACGATCTGGATATCGTGGTCAGCGTGTATCAACAGCACGTAGAGGCGCAACAAGGGAAACCGGTTCAAGACCTTCCGTGGGGAACTCGAGCAAAAGGCGATGATTTAATGAAGGACATCACCGTCGATATGGTAAAGCAAAAACTCGACAAAGCCTTAAACTCTATTAAAACACCGAACCCGAACACTACATTAAGCAAGGACAGCTAATATGACCACACACGTTATCTACCCTGGTACTTTTGATCCGGTAACCAATGGTCACCTCGATATCATCGTCCGTGCAGCGAGCATGTTTGATCATATCACTGTAGGAGTAGCCGCGAGCCCAAGCAAAAAAACCATGTTTAAGTTAGATGAACGAGTAGAGCTGTTGCGTGATGCTGTGTCTCACTTACCTAACGTGTCTGTTGAGGGGTTCTCTGGGTTACTGGTCGACTTTGTCAAACAACAGAAAGCTAATGTGCTGGTACGCGGCCTCAGAACGACCATGGATTTTGAATACGAATTCGGTCTCACGAGTATGTACCGAAAACTCCTGCCCGGCCTTGAAAGTGTGTTTCTAACCCCTTCAGAAGAGTATGCCTTCCTCTCTTCAACTATTGTTCGTGAAGTCGCTATACACGGCGGGGATATTAGTCAGTTTGTGCCACAAAAAGTTGCAGCTGAAATCAAAATAAAAACAGCTAAGTAATATTCTCTTCAAAACAAAAATAGCGCTCAGTGAGCGCTATTTTTTTGTTAATACCTATAACTTAGTCCCTCCTAGCACAGTCGCTCTGACACTACAGAGCCTATAACAGTCAATCAGCCGTACTGCCTCAACATTCTTGAAGCCCGTCACAACCATAATCGCTAAATAAGTGAACCGTCATTACAAAAAGCGAGGCGAGTGATAACATAGTTCACTATAAATAAACACATCAATATAGCTCTATGAAATCATACTGTATTACCTTAAAAGCGAATCATTGTAGACAAAAATCAACAGCCGACGCCCTCAAGGATGTTCAGGTTGATTTTGAGTTTTTTATTGGAGTGGATGCACGAACCGATGAACACCCTCTACTAGCAAGAATTCACGATAGAGCTTTTTTACATAATATGGGTAGGCCGCATGCAATTGGAGAAGTTGGATGTTATGCAAGCCATTACCTTATTTGGCAAAAATGTATAGAGCTCAATGAGCCAATTTTAGTCTTCGAAGATCATGCCGAGATTGATACCGACACTTTTCGTAATACTCTGACTATCGCCGAGCAGCATATTAATCAGTGTGGTTTTATTCGCTTACAAGACAGTAAGAACAAACTACATTACTCCGTTGATAGGCACGATACCCAACATCTTGTAAAGTATTTGAAAGTTCCTCAAGGAACCGCCTGTTACGCTATATCTCCCAAAGCTGCACAAGCTTTCATCGAACAAAGTTCAACGTTCAATTATCCTGTCGATGTCTTCCTACGGAATACTTGGGTTCACAAGCACCCCATGTTTGGTGTTTCTTCTGCGGGATTACAACGTAGTAAACAGCCGTCAATTATTGGTAGTCGTAAACATAAAGGCAGAAAAGACTATTCTGTCGCCTTTATGAAGATTGTGAACAAAATAAAAAGTATGACGTTCAACTTATCAACAAACCTTTACCACCTTGTAGTTCTAGATAAAGAGTTCAGACCAAAGCTCTAAAGATAGGAAAGTAAAACACTAACCCTCTTCAAAAAAATAGCGCTCAGTGAGCGCTATTTTTATTCAAAACCATCAATTATTACAGCGAGTAATAGGCTTTGTACCAATCCGCGAAAGCTTTCGCTCCTTCTTGGATCTTAACTTGAGGCTTGTAGCCAACCGCTTCAAACAGATCTTCCGTATCAGCATAAGTCGCGTACACATCACCTGGTTGCATTGGCATGAAGTTCTTTTTCGCTTCAACACCTAAAGCACCTTCTAATGCTTCGATGTAGTCCATTAATTTAACCGGGCTACCATGACCGATGTTAAATACGCGATATGGTGCTGAACTGGTTGCTGGTGAGCCTTGCTCCACAGTCCAATCTGGCTGCTTAGCTGGAATACGGTCTTGAACACGAATAATACCTTCAACGATATCATCGATATAAGTGAAGTCACGCATCATGTCGCCGTTGTTATAAATATCGATCTCTTTACCCGCTACGATTAAATTCGCAAACTTGAACATCGCCATGTCTGGGCGACTCCAAGGGCCGTAAACCGTAAAGAAACGTAGACCTGTTGTCGGTACATCGTATAAATGAGAATAGGTATGCGCCATTAGCTCATTCGACTTCTTGGTCGCAGCATACAACGAGATAGGGTGATCAACACTGTCTGCCGTGTGGAATGGCATTTTCTGGTTCAAGCCATAAACTGAGCTTGATGAAGCGTAAACTAGGTGTTCAACCTTGTTATGACGGCAGCCTTCCAAAATAGCTAGGTGACCAACCAGATTGCTATCGGCATACGCCATCGGGTTATCAATTGAGTAACGAACGCCCGCTTGTGCCGCTAAATGAATAACACGGTCAAACTTTTGTTCAGCAAACAGTGTTGCCATGCCTTCTCTATCAGCAAGATCTAGCTCGATGAAGGTCAGGTTTTCATGCTCAATGCGCTTTAGGCGATCATGTTTCAAAGAGACTTCATAGTAGTCATTCAAGTTATCAATGCCGACAACCTTATGTCCAGCCGCACATAGTCGCTCTGAAACTGCAGAGCCAATAAACCCGGCAACGCCAGTTACTAAATATTTCATTCTACTATTCTCAATTCATATCATTAGTGTAATTGTAGCTATTAGCCTGCCTATCTACTAGCGTAAAAAAGTGAACACGAGTTCAGTTTTTTTATACTTGGCACTCTTCGCAATAAAACGTGTTCCTCTGCCCTATTTTTAACTCTTGAATAAGAGCTTCACAAGTAGGGCACTTTTCGCCTGCTTTGCCATACACTTGTAGCTCTTGAGCGAAATATCCCGGCTTGCCATCTGCTTGAGCGAAATCTTTAAGCGTAGTACCGCCTTGTTTGATGGCGGTAGCGAGTACTTGTTTGATCTCTTGGGTCAACAAGACCCACTCTTCTTTTGTCACTTTACTTGCTGGGCGCAAAGGGCTAATACGTGAAGAAAATAGTGCTTCATTGGCATAGATGTTCCCTACCCCGACCACCACTTTGTTGTCCATGATGAACTGCTTGACGGCGACTTTACGTTTCTCTGCCTTCTCGGCTATGTAATCGGCGTTGAAGTCGTCAGTGAGCGGCTCAGGACCAGATCCCAGTAACACAGGATGAATCTCATCAGGCGCCGACCATAACCATGCTCCAAAGCGGCGCGGATCGTTATAGCGCAGTACTTTGCCGTTGGTGAGCTTAAGATCCACGTGATCGTGTTTGGCTGCAGGGAAGTCAGCGTCTAACACACGCAGTGAGCCAGACATACCAAGGTGAACAATGGCAGTGCCAGTATCTGTTTCAATCAATAGGTACTTTGCGCGACGCGAGATAGAGCGAATCACCTGCCCTTCTAGCTTTTTAAGCTCTTGTGGGATATCCCAACGCAGCTTTGGAGTGCGAAAAGTAAGGGTTTTAATGGTCTCGCCAACTAAGTGAGGCGAGATCCCCATGCGGCTTACTTCGACTTCGGGTAATTCAGGCATAATCTAGTCGTCCGATTTAGGTGGTTTGTCTGATATAGATAGCTTGTCTGATTTAAATGAAGGTTTCGAGCTAAAGCTTGGAAACAGGTAGCTCTCTTCAATAGACACCGCCAACCACTGATCATTCCAGTTTTTTAACAACCAAAACTCAGGTAGCTGATAATAAGTAATGCGTTGCGGCTCTTCTTGGTCTTGATACCAAACTTCAATAGTGTGTGGTGTCTTTAACCGAGGCGTAAGGTCTGTGTAGGTCTGTAAGTCGACTTCCGTGCCCACAAGCTCTTTCCAACGTTGTGACAGCTCTTGTGCATTGGTGGTTTGAGGGAAGTCCGTACCTTGGAACTGGTAAAACCATTTATTGTCTTGTTGAATGACAGACCACTTAGCAAAGTGCAACGCTTGAAGCTCTGCTTTTGGATTCAGGAGATAAGGATAAGGGCTATCTACCTGAGGCTCAGGCTCGATAAGGTACGCTTTGATCAATGTTGGAAGGTTTAACACGCCAATAAAAGCGATCACACTGAACATGAGTATGTTGTTCCACCGGCGTCCACGATATCTCATCTGATTCCACTCATCTAACCTATTGAGCTATCAGTATATCGTGAAAGTAGCAATACTTGCTATGTTGCGCAGTTTTCTATCTATCAGACGCTATATCAAGCGCTACATCAAACAAGAGCAATTGAGTTACTCAAATTTTAGATATAAAAAAACCCAGCGATTAAACTGGGTTTTTCAATTCTTTCTTCTACTGAAGAAGAGCAAAAAAAGCATCAATTACTTGATTTTAGCTTCTTTGTACATAACGTGTTGGCGAACTACTGGATCAAACTTTTTGATCTCAAATTTGCCTGGCATGTTACGCTTGTTCTTATCAGTTGTGTAGAAGTGACCAGTACCTGCAGAAGATACTAGACGAATTTTCTCACGAATGCCTTTAGCCATTGCTTAATTCCTCTTAAACGTTTTCGCCACGTGCACGGATATCAACAAGAACAGCATCGATGCCTTTCTTATCAATGATACGCATGCCTTTAGCAGTTAGACGTAGTTTAACAAAACGTTTTTCGCTCTCTACCCAGAAACGATGAGTTTGTAGGTTCGGCAGAAAACGGCGCTTAGTAGCATTGCGTGCGTGTGAACGGTTGTTACCCGTTACTGGACGCTTACCAGTTACTTGGCATACTCGGGACATGAATGTCTTCTCCAATCGTTTCAGCTCGATATCAACCTTGGTGGCCGAACCTCTCTATCAATTAAAATAGAAGGTAAAAACCGTTATGGAAAATCCATACAAGGCTATCAAAGGTCGCGCATTATACTAACTTGACACGCATTGCTCAAGACCCGAACAGATCCTTTTTACGGATTTCGTGATCTTTTTTTGTGCAGCGCAGCTTGCTTGAGTAATCAGAGCTGATTTTAGGTCTAAAAATGTGGGCGGAATAATAGCAGATTTAACGCAACTAACAACCTAAAATGTGATTCAAATCCATCCACGCTCTGCAAAAGAGACAACTTCGCCATCTCCAACGACAAAATGGTCGAGAACTCGGATGTCCACCAGCGCTAATGCATCGGTTAATCGGCGTGTAATCCTCCTATCCGCTTGGCTGGGCTCAGCAACACCTGAAGGGTGGTTATGAGCCAAGATTAATGCCGCCGCATTGTGATGAAGTGACCGTTTAACCACTTCCCGCGGGTAAACCGATGCGGCATCAATGGTTCCTTCAAACATCACCTCGTCCTTTATTACCCTATTTTGGTTATCGAGGAACAATATATAGAAGGCTTCTCGCTGGCGATCACGCAACATGCTCGAAAGATAAAGCTTAGTATGACTTGGACTAGTGAGCGCATCTCCACGAGACAAAGTCTCCGCTAGATAACGCTGCGTCATCTCTAATACAGCTTGTAGCTGAACATACTTAGCCTGTCCCATCCCTTTATGAGCACAAAATTCTTCCTGCGTTGCTGAAAAGAGATGGCGGAGCGAACCAAAGTCTTTGATCAACTTGTCAGCGAGCTCCAACACGTTCATTCCTTGTGTCCCTGTTCGCAGAAATATCGCGAGCAGTTCCGCATCACTCAAAGAATCAGGCCCTCTATTTAATAGCTTTTCTCTCGGCATCGATTCGGCAGGTATTTTATCTATTGGCATATAAAAACTGATCACTAGTCATGAACACGACCCACCACCGTAATGAGATCGTAATCAGAGATCCTTCGATAGAGATAAAAGGAAACGACTCACTAGCAAAACCGTGTAATTGATAAGTTTGATAACACCAACTTGATGAGCGTCAAATCTGTTCCAACTCTGCTTCTAGGCACTCATCCTTTGTTCTGATATCGTAAGTCGCAGAAAAATTAAGGAACAGAATCATGCAAACACAGGTTAATCCACTGAGTAACGCGGACCTACAAGGCCTAGCAGGGAAAAAAATTCTTCTTGGTATTAGTGGTGGTATCGCTGCTTACAAATGTGCCGAGCTGACTCGACGTTTGGTTGAGCGTGGAGCACAAGTGCAGGTCGTCATGACCAATGCAGCCAAGGAGTTCATTACTCCTCTCACCATGCAAGCCGTCTCTGGTAGGCCAGTGTCTGATAGTTTGCTTGATCCTGCTGCTGAGGCTTCCATGGGGCACATTGAGCTCGCAAAGTGGGCTGACTTGGTATTACTAGCGCCAGCAACCGCAGACCTTATTGCTCGTATGACAGCTGGCATGGGTAACGACTTGCTAACCACTTTGGTTTTAGCAACCGATGCGCCAGTTGCGGTATCTCCAGCAATGAACCAACAGATGTACAGCCACCCTGCGACTCAAGAGAACATCGCGACACTAAAACGTCGTGGCTGTGAGATCTGGGGCCCAGCAGCAGGCGAACAAGCGTGTGGTGATGTCGGTATGGGGCGTATGCTAGAACCAATGCAGCTCGTACATCGCTGTGAAGAATTTTTCCAACCTAAGCCACTCGCTGGCCGTTCTGTGCTTATTACTGCAGGCCCGACTCGTGAAGCGATTGACCCTGTGCGTTACATTACCAACCACAGCTCAGGCAAGATGGGCTATGCACTGGCTGAAGCAGCCGCGAAACAAGGTGCAACGGTGACTCTAGTCAGCGGCCCTGTATCACTCGCGACACCAAATAAGGTTAATCGTATCGATGTCGACAGCGCTCAACAGATGTTTGATGCTGTTACTGCTCACGCCGCTCAACACGATATTTTCATCAGCTGCGCCGCGGTTGCCGATTATCGCCCTGAGACCATCGCAGACCAAAAGCTTAAGAAGGTCGACGGTAAAGACGACATGACCATTCAAATGGTTAAGAACCCTGACATCGTCGCTTCTGTCGCTGCAATGACTGAAGGTCGCCCATTTACTGTCGGCTTCGCAGCTGAAACTCAAGATGTTGAGAAGTACGCGCGCGGCAAACTGGAAAGAAAGAACCTCGACATGATTTGCGCCAACGACGTTTCTGTCGAAGGTCAAGGCTTCAATAGCACTAGCAATGAGCTGCATCTTTATTGGAAAGGCGGCGATAAGTCTCTGCCACTGGAAAGCAAAGACACACTTGGTTTCCAGATCCTCGATCAGATCCAACAGCTTATTGATGCATAAACGCACAAATTTGCTCTGACAATCTGCTGACACCTCTCGATTCTGTTGACCTAGGGCTCACAAAACTAGGAAACAGAATTGATTGGTGTTTATAATCCTTCTTCACTCAATCCTCATCTTTAGGAAAGGAAGTAAATAGATGGCTGGTGCTCGAAAATCAAACCGTCGTGAAGAAATCCTACAAGCTCTCGCACAAATGTTGGAATCGACCGAAGGTGCTTCTCGTATCACAACGGTAAAGTTGGCCAAGCAAGTGGGTGTTTCTGAGGCTGCGTTATACCGCCACTTCCCTAGCAAAGCTCGTATGTTTGAAGGCCTAATCGAGTTCATTGAAGAAGCGTTGATGTCTCGAATCAACCGTATTCTGGATGAAGAGAAAGACACGCTAGAGCGCATACGCCTAGTGCTACAACTTATCTTAGTTTTCTCAGAACGTAACCCTGGCCTGACTCGAATCTTGTCTGGTCATGCTCTAATGTTTGAAAATGAACGCCTGCGTGATCGCATCAACCAACTTTTCGAACGCATTGAGACGCAACTTCGCCAAATCCTGCGTGAAAGAAAACTTCGTGAAGGGAAATCATTCCCGGTTGATGAGAAAATTTTAGCGGCTCAGCTGCTCGGTCAAGTTGAAGGCAGCTTGAATCGCTTTGTTCGTTCAGACTTCAAATATCAACCGACAGAAAATTTTGATGCTTATTGGGCTCTATTAAGCGCTCAGATTAAGTAGCAATCAAATTAAGTAGCAATCAAATCTTAAGTGATGGTTATGACGACGAAAACTTCTCCGACAAGCAGCACTGCACAACACGTTATTACTAAGCCACCTTTTACTCTGGCGTTACTCCACCCTAAATACTGGGGAGTATGGTTCGGTTTTGGGTTATTGGCGCTTATCGTTAACGTTCTCCCTTACCGCCTCTTACTGCTGTTAGGCCGATCATTAGGCTCTTTGGGCGCTCGCTATGGCAAAAAGCGCGTAGCAGTCGCAACACGTAACTTGGAGCTCGCCTTCCCAGACAAGCCAGCAGATGAAGTCGCGGCAATGGTCAGTGAGAACTTCAAGAACACCGGTATGGCACTGATCGAAACGGGCATTACCTGGTTTTGGCCGACGTGGCGTTTCAAGCGAATCCTAGTAGATAAAGACACTCAAATGCTGCGTACACATAAAGCCAACGGCAAAGGTGTTCTGCTGTGTTGTGTGCATGCCTTGAACCTAGAGATCACTGCGCGAGCAATGGCTGTTCTCGGTATTTCAGGTTTAGGTGTTTATCGCCCGCACAACAATCCGGCTTATGAATTCATTCAATACCGTGGTCGTACTCAAAACGGCAACCGCCTGATTCACCGTAAAGACGTGAAGCGTATGATTCGAATCCTGCGTCAGGGTGAGATCCTTTTCTACCTTCCGGATCATGATTACGGCCGTAACAAAGCAGTGTTTGTGCCTTTCTTCGCGGTAGAAGATGCGTGTACTACCACAGGTACCAGCATTCTTGCGTACACCAGCCGATGCGCACTTGTTCCGGGGTCAGGTTTTAGAAATGCCGACGGCAAGTATGAAATCATGGCCGACGAGTCAATTGAAGATAACTATCCACAAAAAGATGAGAAAGCCGCCGCTGCCTACATGAACAGCTATCTTGAGAAGATTATCTTAAGAGCACCAGAACAGTGGATGTGGCTACACAAACGCTTCAAGACCATGGAAGATCCAGAAGCTGAACGCGGCATTCGTTATAAATAGAGTAGCCGCTACAAATAGAGCGACTATTTCTTAGATAAGAAAACAGCTCACTTCAATAGAAAAGTAAAAGGCCCGAAAGATATTTATCTCTCGGGCCTTTTTGATTTTTCGATTCTAAACTTAGAACGCTAAACCGTTAGGTTCGACGCTTCAAGAATTAGATTCCGTATTGAGCGCGGTACGCTTTTACTGACTCTAGGTGTGCTGCGTCTGTGCCTTTTTCTTCAAGGAAAGTCACCAAGTCAGTCAGGCTAACGATTGAGATGATTGCACAACCAAAGTCACGCTCAACTTCTTGAATTGCAGACAGCTCGCCTTTGCCCTTCTCTTGACGGTCGATAGCAACAAGCACGCCCGCTAAATCAGCGCCATTTGCTTGGATGATTTCCATCGACTCACGAATCGCTGTACCTGCAGTGATCACGTCATCCACTAGCATGATGCGACCTTCCAGTGCGCTACCGACAAGGTTGCCGCCTTCACCGTGGTTTTTCGCTTCTTTACGGTTAAAGCAGTAAGGCGTGTCTACATCGTGATGATCTGCCAGTGCAACTGCTGTCGTGGTCGCGATTGGGATACCTTTGTATGCAGGGCCAAACAGTACATCGAACTCAATACCAGAATCAGCCAATGCCGCTGCGTAGAAGCGACCTAAGCGTGCTAGGTCACGACCTGTATTAAACAATCCAGCATTGAAGAAGTAAGGGCTCTTACGGCCAGACTTTAAAGTAAACTCACCAAACTTAAGTACTTCTTTCTCTAGTGCAAATTCAATAAATTCACGTTGATATGCTTTCATGTTTTTCCTCTACGTTTATTCAATAAAACTTAACTTACGCTCTGCACTACTCTTTCGAGTTTTACAGACAAAAAAATAGCTCCGTATGAAAGGAGCTATCTAAAAACTATTCTGCTAACGCCGACTTCTGCGCTTCAACAATGTCAGCAATGCCCTTATTCGCCAGGGCTAAAAGCTGCATCAGCTCTTCATGGCTGAACGGTTCGCCTTCTGCGGTGCCTTGAATCTCAATCATCTTACCGTCTTCTGTCATTACAACGTTCATGTCGGTATCTGCTGCTGAGTCTTCAACGTACTCAAGGTCACACAGTGCTTGTGCACCAACGATGCCCACTGAAACTGCCGCTACGTGGCCTTTCATTGGGTTCTTTTTCAGTTTGCCGCTTGCTAGTAGGCTGTTGATAGCGTCAGCCATTGCTACGCTTGCACCTGAGATAGAAGCAGTACGTGTACCGCCGTCTGCTTGGATAACATCACAATCGACAGTGATCATGATTTCACCCATTACTTTCAGGTCAACAACAGCACGTAGGCTACGCGCGATCAGACGTTGGATTTCCATCGTACGACCACCTTGCTTACCGCTCGCCGCTTCACGACGGTTACGAGTGTGCGTTGCACGTGGCAGCATGCCGTATTCAGCGGTTACCCAACCCTTACCTTGGCCTTTTAACCAACGCGGTACGTTTTCTTCTACCGTCGCATTACATAGAACTTTAGTGTTGCCGAACTCAACTAATACAGAACCCTCAGCATAAGCTGTGTAGTTACGAGTAATTTTAATTGGACGAATTTGATCTACAGCGCGGTCATTTGGACGCATTGGTATCTACCTTATTAACAGTCTGAAGTGATTTACTATCGAAAGAGTGCATCACCTAAGAAAGGGGTGAGACAGTTTTGATTGGGGCGAGATTATATAGCAGTTTATCTTTCAAATCTATTTACCGTTCAAAGCTATTTACCGTAACCGGCTATTTATAGTCACAAGAGACAAGCTTCGGGAGCACACCATATCGTGATACTATGCGTGCGCGTTATTTTCAGAATGATAAAAGACAGGAAAATTCGATGATTTATAGTATGACCGCGTACGCACGCAAAGAAGTAAAAGGCGATTGGGGCAGCGCAGTATGGGAAATCCGTAGTGTAAACCAACGCTACCTAGAAACTTACTTCCGTATGCCTGAACAGTTCCGTGGTTTAGAGCCAATCCTACGTGAGCGTTTCCGTAAGCGTCTAGCGCGCGGTAAGGTTGAATGTAACCTACGCTTTGAAGCAAACCCTGCAGCAAAGGGTGAACTAAGCATTAACGAAGGCTTAGCTCAGCAAGTCATTAATGCAGCCAACCAAGTAATGACGATGACAGGCGAAGAGAGCCGTTTGAACCCATTCCAAATCATGAACTGGCCTGGCGTGATGGAAACTCCAGAGCAAGACATGGATGCTATCAACAAAGACCTACTAGAAGCATTCAACGATGCTATTGCGGAGTTCATTGACGCTCGTGCTCGTGAAGGTGAAAACATGAAGGCGCTAATCGTACAGCGCTTAGATGCAATCACTGAAGAAGTCGTAAAAGTTCGTGCACGCATGCCAGAAATCCTAGAGTGGCAACGTGAGCGTCTTCTTACCAAATTTGAAGATGCGAAAATCGAGCTTGAAGGTTCTCGTGTTGAGCAAGAGCTTATCCTACTTGCGCAGAAGTCAGACGTAGCAGAAGAGCTAGACCGTCTAGACTCTCACGTGAAAGAAGCGAATGTAGTACTGAAGAAAGGCGGCGCTTGTGGCCGTAAGCTTGACTTCATGATGCAAGAGTTCAACCGTGAGTCAAACACGCTAGCATCTAAGTCTATCAGCACAGACATCACAGCATCGGGCGTAGAGCTTAAAGTTCTTATCGAACAGATGCGTGAGCAGATCCAGAATATTGAATAACAGTTTGTCAGTAACACACTGTGAATAGCCATTAGCTGAATCAGTGTTGATTAACTAACAGTGTTGATTAGATCAAGATAAGCTCCTAGTTTTAGGGGCTTTTTTTATGGATACAGTAATGAAAATCAAGGCTAGTCAGTAAGCGGATAGTTACGCTGGAGATTTACTTAGAGCAAGAAATAGATACAGCGATAGATAGAACGAGATGACGGATGTAAAACAGGATTTTTGATATTTTGAGGAGGTATTGCAAGTGGAGAAGAGTGTTACGGTAAAACTGAGGAGGAAACAGATTTGAGAGAGAAAGTGACGCAAGTTGCTGTTGCAACCTGCGCCGACTTAAAATCTTATAGAGCTACAACGTTTGCAGCTTGAAGACCTTTTTGGCCTTGCTCTACTTCGAAAGACACTTGTTGGCCTTCTTTAAGAGTCTTGAAACCTTCAGAAGCGATTGCACGGAAGTGTACGAATACGTCAGCGCCGCCGTTGTCTTGAGTTAGGAAACCGAAGCCTTTCTCTTCGTTAAACCATTTTACTACGCCGTTTGTTTTGTTAGACATGATGTGTCCCTTATATAAAAATAAAAAATTAATCGCCAAAAGTGCGATGCGCTGAAAGCTTGAATTATTTAATGTATCTATGAAGCTAAGGGAAACACTGAGAATAACAATGAAGCAATACTAAGGGTTTTACTTTACAACTGGATGTTTCATTTAATAACCCTGAAAACAGAGCGACGCCATTCTTGGTGATCTTAGCCTGCTTGTAAAGCGTTATTTGGATAAATCGATGCTTTTTTGTTCAATTAGCCCAATTAAAAACCCAACGATATCGCTGGGCTTCATTTATAAAACCTTAACCTTCAAAGTGTTACTCATCTGGCTGCTTGGTTCGAAGGTCTACATACGGCCAATAATGATGCCCAACACGAATCAAGAGTGTTGCAGCGGCCAAGATAAATGCCGCTAAAGATAACCAAACGATCAATACCGCATCGAGTTCTTTCATGCCCAAAGTGATGTAACGAGCAATCGCCATCATCGCGATATAGATTGGGTATCGCACTGGGATCTTACCGTTCATCACAAACTGCTGAACCATGGCCAACACTTCTAAATAGATAAACATCAGTAGAATGTCGGTCAGCTGTACACGGCGTTCAGCGAAAACATGCATGAACTCTTCGACCATCGCAAACAAGGTCGCGAGCGTGATCGCCACCAGCAATACCGCTTCCATAATGTGGAATACTTTTAAAAACGGCTTACTAAAAGATCTAGGTAAATTAGAAGGCATAGTCACTCTTCAAAAAATAATTAATCCAGTCTCTACAATAGCATGCATCAATATAAGTCGCTCACTCTCTGTCGGAGAACACCATCAATTGCACACCTTTTGTAGAAGCCGCAGATACAAAAATGGCCCCACATTCACTGCAGAGCCATCTATTCATTCTTCGTCTCAGCTTAACTCAGCCGATTAGCCTTAAAGCAGAATCAGGTAAGTTAAGAACACCACACACAGTCCGTAGATAAGCGGGTGCACTTCTTTACGCTTACCTGCCACAACCATTGTGAATGCGTAGCTGATAAAGCCCATCGCCATACCGTTCGCTGGAGAGAAGCTTAGCACTGTGAACATGATGGTGAAGAAGGCCGCAATACGTGACTCTTTCTTCTCCCAGTTGATCTGACCAAGACGACCTACCATGTAGATGCCCACTACTACCATCGCCGGTGCAACCATTGCAGCTGAGAAGATAGAGAAGATTGGGTATAGGAACAGCGAGATTAAGAACAGACCAGCCACCATCACTGCTGCCAAGCCCGTTTTCGCACCTTGAG
This sequence comes from Vibrio sp. 10N.286.55.E10, assembly GCF_002872555.1. Taxonomy (NCBI): domain Bacteria; kingdom Pseudomonadati; phylum Pseudomonadota; class Gammaproteobacteria; order Vibrionales; family Vibrionaceae; genus Vibrio; species Vibrio sp. 10N.286.55.E10. The sequence continues at coordinate 106,165 of NZ_MCSD01000013.1, read as the reverse complement.
AAGAAGCAATGCCAGACTCGGAGAACGCGGTAATAGATGTAGTACCTAGAATCGAACCAATCACCGTACCACCCGCATCTGCCACTAGAGCCGATTTCGCGTTTGGCACCTTGCCGTCTTTATCGATAATACCCGCATCGCGACCAACGCCAACAATCGTGCTCAAGCCATCAAAGAAATCAACAATCAGGAAGATCAGTACGATGAACAATAGGTCGAACATTTTCTCTGGCGTGAAAGCAGAGAAATCAAAGATAGCGCCGAAGCTACCTGCCATGCTCGGTGGCATCGCAACTAACTGTTCAGGGATTGGCGCGTTTGAAGTGCCCATGAAGACGTCAGCAAGAATGGTCAACACGATAGCCGAAACGAACGAGATAAACGTCGCTAGTTTGATATCACGAACCATACAACCCAGTGCGATGAAAATACTCACGTAAGCGATGATCACTTTTGGATCGGAAATGTCACCTAAGCCAACCAATACGAATGGGTTAGAAACGATGATGCCCGCATTCTTAAGACCTAAGAAAGCAATGAACAGTCCGAGAGAAACGGTAATCGCCAACTTCAAATCTTCAGGAATCGACTCAATCATCGATTTACGGATATTGGTCAACGAGAACGCGAGGTACAAGATACCTGATAGGAAAATGCCGAACAGTGCCTCATTCCAAAGTACTGCGACTGAACCACTTAATAGCAAACCTTTGAAGAAGCCGTTCATGCTCATGCCCGGCGCAAGCATCACTGGGTAGTTGCCCCAAATGCCCATGATTAGGGTTGCGATAGCCGCAGACAGAGCCGTTGCAGTAAACACGGCACCTTTATCCATGCCAGGAATACCACCCAAAATCGCTGGGTTAACCGCTAGGATGTAGCTCATTGCCAAGAAAGTAATGAAACCTGCATACAGCTCAGTGCCGATCGTGGTCTTTCTTTCAGTGATTTTAAACATCGAATCAAGCGAGCCAGAGGTGTTCTGGGCTTTCAGGGTGGAATCGGTACTCACAACAAAACCTTTGCAATAAATTAAGAATGTGGTGATTCAAATGCTGTGAGAATAGAGAGGTCTCTACACTAAAAACTGTAGTCACCAAGGTAGGCTCGGTAGTAGAAACATCTAGACCTTTTTACTAGATATATACAGCATTTAATCGTTTGCGCGGATTGTAAGGATTGAGATTAAAACTTCAACAGATTTTGTCCAGATCACATAAAAAAGTGCAGATGATGAGTGATTACATTTCTACAAAGATCCTTGAGAAGATCATTCGCTAATAAATAACGATCAAGCCAGTTGTTCTCAATCATCTAAATGTGCTACTCTTCGCCTCCATTTTTCTGACCTAATTTTCACCAGTTGCTTCTATTAGTTTTACTCGTTATCTCTTTATAGACGTAACCAACGGAACAACAATTAGAGTCAGTGCTATCTTTTATAGTGTAGGTTTATTGCCTTCACTCAATCCAACCAACAGTGGAAATATACAGATGGGCAAAGGTACTCTTTACATCGTATCTGCACCTAGTGGCGCAGGTAAGTCGAGCTTGATCTCAGCAATGCTAGAAACCAATCCAACCTACGCAATGAAGGTATCTGTTTCACACACCACTCGCGGTATGCGCCCTGGTGAAGAGAATGGTGTTCACTACCACTTTGTAGAAAAGCATCACTTCGAAGACCTTATTGGTAAAGGTGAGTTCCTAGAGTACGCTGAAGTGTTCGGCAACTACTACGGTACTTCACGCGTTTGGATTGAAGAAAACCTAGACCGCGGTATCGATGTGTTCCTAGATATCGACTGGCAAGGTGCTCGTCAGATCCGTGAACAAATGCCTCAAGCGAAGAGTGTATTCATTCTTCCACCATCAAATGGTGAGCTAGAGCGTCGTTTGAATGTTCGCGGTCAAGATAGCGACGAAGTTATTGCGAAACGCATGAGCGAAGCAAAATCAGAGATTTCTCACTATGCAGAATACGATTATGTGATCGTGAATGATGACTTTGATGCAGCCCTAATGGACTTCAGAGCAATCATTCGTGCGGAGCGTTTGAAAGAAGATAAGCAAGCAGCTAAATACAGCGGCATGCTTACAGCACTACTGGCGGAATAATCTAGAACTGGATTTTCCATTGAGATAAGTATACGGTGATCTAGAAAGTCTCTAGTTAAACTTGTATACTTTCTCGTCATCAAAAATTTATTAGTTAATTACTATTTGGAGTCCTCATGGCACGCGTAACTGTTCAAGACGCTGTTGAAAAAGTTGGCAACCGTTTCGACCTAGTTCTTATTGCGGCTCGCCGCGCACGTCAAATGCAAACTGGCGGTAAAGATTCACTAGTGCCTGAAGAAAACGATAAGCCAACGGTTATCGCTCTTCGCGAAATCGAAGAAGGTCTTATCACTAAAGACGTACTAGATGCTCGTGAGCGTCAAGAGCAACAAGAGCAAGAAGCGGCTGAACTTGCAGCAGTAAGCAGCATCGCTCACACTCGATAAGAACGTCATTCGAACTAATTAACCTTCCGGGCCTTTAATTTGTATCTATTCGATAGCCTCAAAGACGTTGCCCAAGAATACCTAACAGAGCCTCAAATTGAGGCTCTGCGTCAATCTTATGTGGTAGCGAGAAACGCCCATGAAGGGCAAACCCGTTCAACGGGTGAACCATACATAATCCACCCTGTTGCTGTTTCAAGAATCCTGGCAGAAATGCGTCTGGATATCGAAACTCTGCAAGCAGCCCTACTCCATGATGTAATTGAAGATACTGAAGTTACAAAAGAGGAGTTAGAAGCTCAATTTGGCAATACTGTTGCTGAACTGGTTGATGGTGTATCTAAGCTGGATAAGCTTAAATTTCGTGATCGCAAAGAAGCGCAAGCAGAGAACTTCCGCAAGATGGTTCTCGCGATGGTGCAAGACATCCGCGTTATCTTGATCAAATTAGCTGACCGTACTCACAACATGCGCACGCTTGGGGCACTTCGTCCTGACAAAAAGCGTCGTATTGCTCGTGAAACCCTCGAGATTTATTCTCCGCTAGCTCACCGTCTTGGTATTCATAACATCAAGACCGAACTAGAAGAGTTAGGCTTCGAAGCCCTTTATCCGAACCGTTATCGCGTACTTAAAAACGTAGTGAAAGCTGCGCGTGGTAACCGTAAGGAGATGATCCAACGTATCCATAGCGAAATCGAAGGCCGCCTTGAAGAAGTCGGTTTGCCTGCTCGCGTACTTGGTCGTGAGAAGAATCTGTTCTCCATCTATAACAAGATGAAAACCAAAGAGCAGCGCTTCCACACCATTATGGACATCTACGCTTTCCGCGTAGTGGTTGATACCCCAGATACTTGTTATCGCGTACTTGGTCAGGCTCACAGCCTGTACAAGCCTCGTCCTGGCCGCATGAAAGACTATATTGCGGTACCAAAAGCCAACGGCTACCAATCTCTGCACACGTCAATGATCGGCCCTCACGGGGTGCCAGTTGAGGTCCAGATCCGTACTGAAGATATGGAGCAAATGGCAGATAAAGGTGTCGCGGCGCACTGGTCTTACAAAGGTAATGGCTCGCGCAGCAGTAACGGGACAACCGCACAGGTTAAAGCACAACGTTGGATGCAGAGCTTACTTGAGCTACAACAAAGCGCAGGTAACTCATTCGAATTCATTGAAAACGTTAAATCTGATCTGTTCCCAGATGAGATCTTCGTATTCACGCCGAAAGGTCGCATTGTCGAACTTCCGGCAGGTGCAACAGCGGTCGATTTTGCTTACGCGGTGCATACCGACGTCGGCAACATGTGTGTAGGTGCTCGTGTAGACATGAACCCTTACCCACTCAGCAAATCGCTGAAGAATGGCCAAACCATTGAGATCATCAGTGCTCCGGGCGCACGTCCAAATGCAGCATGGCTCAACTACGTGGTGACATCACGTGCACGTACTAAGATCCGTCAGGTTCTGAAAACCATGCGTCGTGAAGAGTCGATTACCCTTGGTCGTCGTCTACTGAACCACGCACTTGGCGAGCACTCTATTACCGATATCGGCCAAGAGAATCTCGAACATGTATTGTCTGACTTGCGCCTAGAAAGCGTTGAAGACTTGCTCGCATCGATTGGTCTTGGTGAGCTGATGAGTATCGTTATTGCTCGTCGTCTACTGGGTGATGCTGACGAACTGACGGAAGTGAAAAACAACAGCGATGCGCCTAGGAAGAAACTGCCTATTCGTGGTGCTGAAGGCCTGCTACTGACGTTCGCTAACTGTTGTCACCCGATTCCAGACGATCACATCATTGCTCATGTATCTCCAGGTCGTGGCCTTGTGGTTCACCGCGAAACGTGTCCAAACGTTCGTGGTTACCAGAAAGAACCAGATAAATACATGGCGGTTGAATGGTCTGACGATTACAACCAAGAGTTCACTGCTGAGCTTCAGGTTGATCTGCAGAACCATCAAGGTGCACTGGCTGAGCTAACCAATGTTATCTCGAAAACAGGCTCTAACATTCACGGTATTTCAACCGAAGAACGTGATGGACGCTTGTACACAGTGACAATCTTGCTGACCACCAAAGATCGTGTTCACCTTGCGAGCATTATGAAGAAGCTACGTGTGATGCCACACGCGCTGAAAGTAAGACGTCGTAAGAACTGATCAAAATAAAGATGAGGGATTCGAGATGGCGGGATGCGAAGAGCAAAAGACTTCGTGACTCACCATCTTGGCTCCACATCTGCTTTTAATCTCTCAACCTTTCGTATTTTGAGTCTGCTTTAATTTTATGTATTGCTTTAATCTTTCCATATCCCGTTCACTCACACCCAATATCTGCTCTTAATCTTTTCGAATCTCGTTTACCCGCATCCCGTATCTGCTCTTCATCCCTTCGCATCTCGTTTACTCGCATCCCGCATCTGCTCTTCATCCCTTCGCATCTCGTTTACTCGTATCCCGCATCTGCTTCTAAGCTTTATCCTGTACAAAAATCCAGTAAAATGCTTGAATAGATTATCCCTCTTACGTTTATGAGCCTTGTTATGTCACAGCTTTTATCTGCTATCCCTCTCAACTCTTTATCTGGAGTCGGCGCAAAAGTCGCAGAGAAACTGGAAAAGGTTGGGCTTAACAATGTACAAGACCTGCTGTTTCACCTGCCTTTGCGCTATGAAGATCGAACTCGAATCTATCCAATCGTAAAGCTGCACGCAGGCCTTTGGGCTGCAGTGCAAGGCAAGGTAATGCACGTCGATACCATTTTTGGTAAACGTAAGATGTTGGCGGTAAAAATCAGTGATGGGAACGGCACCATTACCCTACGCTTTTTCAACTTCACCGCAGGTATGAAGAATAACTTTGCCGAAGGTAAACAAGTCCATGCCTATGGTGAGATCAAGCGCGGTAATATGGGGCTTGAGATCGTCCATCCGGATTACAAATTCTTTGCACCAAGGCAACAGCCAGATGTTGAAGCCAACCTAACTCCGGTGTATCCAACCACTGAAGGACTAAGACAAGTCACGCTACGTAACCTTACCGATCAAGCCTTAGAGTTAATCGACAAGGCCGCGGTGAATGAGCTGCTACCATCAGGTTTATACGATCACCAAATTACCCTCGCACAAGCACTGCATACCATTCACAGGCCACCTCCAGAGATTGACCTAGAGCTGTTTGATGAAGGCAAGCACCCTGCGCAACTGCGCCTAATTATGGAAGAGTTACTGGCTCAAAACCTGTCTATGTTGTCTGTTCGTAGCAAAGGGCAGCAAGACAAGGCAATGCCTTTTCCTCCGGTGAACACCCTCAAAGATAAACTGTTAGCTCAGCTGCCATTCTCGCCAACCAACGCACAAGCACGAGTAACCAAAGAGATCGAAGCTGACCTTGAAAAGCCGCACCCTATGATGCGTTTAGTGCAAGGTGATGTGGGTTCAGGTAAAACCTTAGTCGCTGCACTGGCTGCAGTTCGCGCACTGGAACACGGTCAGCAAGTGGCACTGATGGCACCAACCGAACTATTGGCCGAACAACACGCGATTAATTTTGCTAACTGGTTTGAAGCAATGGGCATTCAAGTCGGTTGGCTGGCAGGTAAACTCAAAGGCAAAGCCCGTGAAACCGAACTGGCACGCATTGCTAGCGGCGAAGCGCAAATGGTTGTCGGAACTCATGCCTTGTTCCAAGAACATGTCGAATTCAAAAACCTTGGCTTAGTGATCATTGATGAGCAGCACCGATTTGGTGTCCATCAGCGTTTAGAGCTACGTGAAAAAGGGGCAAAACAAGGCTATTACCCGCACCAGCTAGTGATGACAGCAACCCCAATTCCACGAACGCTCGCCATGACGGCCTATGCCGATCTCGAAACCTCGATTATCGATGAACTGCCACCGGGTCGTACACCGATTCAAACCGTGGCGATTCCTGATACCAAACGGGATGATATCGTTGAGCGGGTGCGTAATGCGTGTCTTAATGAAGGAAAACAGGCCTACTGGGTATGTACGCTGATTGATGAATCCGAAGTATTGGAAGCGCAAGCCGCTGCTGATACCGCAGAAGAGCTGCAACGTAAATTGCCAGATGTGAAAATTGGTCTGGTACACGGCCGAATGAAACCCGCCGAGAAACAAGCGGTGATGCAAGAATTCAAAGAGAACAAACTGCACCTATTGGTTGCGACTACGGTGATTGAAGTGGGTGTGGATGTACCTAACTCGAGCTTAATGATCATCGAGAACCCAGAACGTCTTGGTCTAGCACAACTGCACCAATTACGTGGCCGTGTTGGTCGTGGTTCGGTCGCAAGTCATTGTGTACTGCTGTATCACTCGCCGCTATCTAAAACCGCTCAGAAACGTTTAGGTGTACTGCGTGAAAGTAACGATGGCTTTGTGATTGCTCAACGAGACTTAGAGATCCGTGGCCCCGGCGAGCTACTTGGTACTAAGCAAACTGGCCTAGCCGATTTTAAGATTGCTGACTTGGTACGAGACCAACGTTTAATCCCTGAAGTACAGCGTATCGCACGTCATATTCACGATAGCTACCCAGACAATGCTAAGGCGATCATCAATCGCTGGTTGGGTGAGCGTGATGTTTATTCTAAGGCGTAACTAGCAAAACTAACGTAATCCAAAACGCAAAAGGCTTCCCTCAAGGAAGCCTTTTTCGTGTGTGTTACTTCCATCAATCAAGAACGAGATTCCCTATTCGCTCGTTCCTCACGATAGAGAATGACGATCAAAGTAAACTGTCATCGTCAAAGTCCATGGTTAGCAATGCGTCATCCTCGAGAGGGAAGAATGGCCGAGTCGGGGATCTATGTTCAGCCCCCAACCACTCAATAAAACCTAAGGCTTCACTGGGAAACTGATCTGAGCCTTCAAGCCACCTTCACTACGGTTATTCACCACTACCGCACCTTGATGTTGGCTGACAATGCGCTTCACAATTGCCAAGCCTAAGCCCGTACCCTCACTGCCTCGAGCCGTATCACCGCGAGTGAACGGTTCAAACAACTTACCGACTTGGTCTTGTGGGATGCCCGGACCATTATCTTCTACCGTCACCCAAGCCAACTTATTATCTGCAGTCATACCGGTCGATACCTTGACCCAACCATTACCATAGCGCAGCGCGTTCACCACCAAGTTACTCACTGCACGCTTCATCGCGATCGGGTTGCCCAACGCAGGTTTCATGGTTTCTGGAATATCGGTTTCAATCTGAACCTCGTAGCCACCCTCAGAGCTCGATACTTCGCGTGCAATATCATCGACAAACACCGCTTGGAATGAATCACGATCGACTGGCTTTAAGTAATCCATGAACTGACTGATGATCTCGTTACACTCTTCAGTATCACTGATGATCCCTTCGGCTAAGTAGGCATCCTCTGGGGACATCATCTCAGTCGCTAAGCGAATACGCGTTAACGGAGTACGCAAATCATGACTGATACCGGCCATCAAGAGAGCCCTATCTTCTTCCAGTTCTTGTATGCCTTTCGACATCTGATTGAATGCACGAGTTACCGAACGAATTTCTTGCGCACCTTGCACTGGTAATGGCGGTGGAATGTCACCGCGCCCAACACCTTGTGCGGCTTTCTCTAGCGCAATGAGCGGGCGGTTTTGCAATCGGATAAACAGCCAACCACCTGCGACGATCAACATCGCCATGATCAAGCTGTTACGAAATAGTGGTGCAAAATCTTCTTCTTGCAACTCAGAGAGTGGTATACGAATCAAAGAGTTAGGCAGCTGAGCAATGTCCATCCACAGCACATAGCTCTCTTTACCTAGAATCAATCGCACTTCGGTTTCAGAGCCCAGCTCTTTGGTCATCTCCTCACTCATCAGGTCAATTGCGACAGCATGATAATACTCACCCGCAGCCTCGCTATCCTTGGCGTGAACCGTCACTCCGAGTTGCTCAAGCACACGCTGACGCAATGGTGCGTCAATCTCGATATCACTACTGCCTTGATCCAATACCAGGTTTAACTCGTGAGCCAAAATCTTATTAAACTGCTGCAAGCTCGGCATCAATGCGTAGTTAAACACGGCGTAATATGAAAAGATTTGGCTAGCAACCAACAGGGTTAAGAAGAGCACTATCGACTGAGTAAAGGAGCTACGTATGCGCATAGGAGACCTAAAGTGAGGGATGATAAAGGGATATAGTGGGAACTATAGCTGTAAACCATTGTGCTGAATACAAAACGGGTCATCACATATTAATGAGATGACCCGTAAATAAAGAATTCTGATTCACAGAATCGATAAAGCGGCTTTTGAGCTTATAAAGCTAGATTACACAGCTTTGCCATCTGGAACGAATACATAACCCAAGCCCCACACCGTTTGGATATAACGGGGTTTGCTTGGATCTTCTTCAACAAGACGACGCAGACGTGAAATCTGAACATCGATAGAACGTTCCATTGCTGAATACTCACGACCACGCGCCATGTTCATCAGCTTATCGCGAGACATTGGCTCACGCGCGTTAGTGACTAGCGACTTAAGTACCGCAAATTCACCCGAAGTAAGCGGCATAGGCTCTTCACCGCGGAACATTTCACGCGTACCTAAGTTCAAACGGAACTCACCAAACTCAACCACAGACTCTTCTGTGCTTGGTGCGCCCGGTGCTTCAATCACTTGGCGGCGCAGTACCGCTTTAATGCGAGCAAGCAGTTCACGCGGGTTAAATGGTTTTGGCAGGTAATCATCGGCACCCACTTCCAAACCCACAATACGATCCACTTCGTCACCCTTTGCAGTCAGCATCAGGATAGGTAGCGAGTTGTTTGCGTTTCTTAGACGACGACAGATCGAAAGACCATCTTCGCCCGGCAACATTAAGTCCAATACCATCAAGTGAAAGTTTTCACGGGTTAACAGGCGGTCCATCTGCTCACTGTTTGCCACGCTACGCACTTGAAAGCCCTGCTCTGACAGATAGCGCTCTAACAGTGCACGTAAACGAGCATCGTCATCGACCACTAAAATTTTGTAGTTTTCTTGCATGTAATGGTTCCACCTATTAAAGCTTAAACCTAAGGTTAAGCATTCTTGGTAAATGTGTATTGGTATAAGACATTAAAAATGTAACATTATTGGAGAAAAAGTCGCCTAAATAATTGTTAACGTATGTTGCCTTTCTATATATTCTATCTTAGATCATCATTTCATTAAGTCAGATTTATGAAAACCAAACTTATAACTCGAGAAGGTTATAACAAGCTTAAAGCAGAACATGACCACTTATGGCACGAGAAGCGTCCAGAGATCACTAAGATAGTCACTTGGGCTGCAAGCCTTGGAGATCGTTCAGAAAACGCAGATTACACCTTCAATAAGCGTTTGCTACGTCAGATTGATCGCCGAGTGCGTTTCTTAAGAAAGTTCCTACCTGATGTCACGATCGTTGATTACTCGCCACAACAAGAAGGTAAGGTCTTTTTCGGGGCTTGGGTCGAAATTGAGAATGATGATGGGGAAATTAAGAAGTTTCGAATTGTCGGCCCTGAAGAGATCTACGGCGATGCTAAAGGCTATATCTCTATCGACTCACCAATGGCACGCGCTCTGCTCAAGAAAGAAGTGGATGATGAGTTTACGGTAAAAACACCGGAAGGCGACAAAGAGTGGTTCATTAACTCGATTCGCTACGCAGACAACGAATAACCAAACTTAATAAATACTTAGCGATGAGCTGAGTATTCAAGCAAACTCAAACTCCAGATAAAAGAAAACCCCGCTAGGCTTTCGCCTGACGGGGTTAAGTCTCTATCGCAGCAATCCGGCTACTGTTTATCTCTTCGAGATAAGGTGCTCCCTGCATCTTTCCTTGATAGTGGCTAAATCCTTTAACCAATTTCCTTTTTGTTCATCGCCATCCTAGCGGTGTCCATACTAGCCTGTCATCCTGACTGGCGAATCTCATCCAGAGATTATTACTTCCTTGCTGACCACTCATCCTAAGTAATCAAATCTTCATCCTGAAGATACCTAGTCCATTAGGCTTTTTCCTGTTCCTGCCAACTCCCTGTCGACAAGTTAAATATTACGGTAATTGAGCGAGTTTCCTAGATAGTTGCAAAAAACATTTCAGGTGGGAAATACGCCCACAAACACACAATCCAATAAAATCAATTGCTTAGATAAAAAACAAGACGATTTCATTGGTTTAAAGCGACTTAGTCTCACATCACTTGTAAGAGATCTCGCACAAAGCAGGTATCAGAAACGGAAATTCGACTTCTGACAGGATAATTACACAGCCAAAGCTAGAAAAAGCGTACGCTCACCCCCATGTATTTGTCATGATATTAAATAAGAGATTCATCGGATGAGCCAAGCTATCTGTCGACTGATCGCTGAAGAACTGAATGTCCGTTCTGAGCAAGTCACTGCCGCAGTAAACCTAATTGACGACGGTAACACCGTTCCCTTTATTGCCCGCTACCGTAAAGAAGTTACGGGTGGCTTAGACGATACCCAACTACGTAACCTTGATAGCCGCCTTTCTTATCTTCGCGAGCTAGACGATCGTCGCCAAACGATTCTTAAGTCGATTCAAGACCAAGGAAAACTCACGCCAGAACTCGAGCGTGATATCACTCAAGCAGACAGCAAGACTCGTCTAGAAGATTTATACCTTCCATACAAACCAAAGCGCCGTACCAAAGGTCAGATCGCGATTGAAGCAGGCTTAGAGCCACTTGCCGATACGTTATGGAATGAACCACAGCACGATCCGGAAACGGAAGCAGCTAACTTCATCAGCAGCGATAAAGGCATTGCCGATACCAAGGCTGCACTGGATGGCGCACGCGCGATCATCATGGAGCGCATTGCGGAAGACGCAAACCTGCTTGAAAAGATTCGCCAACACCTGAACCGCAATGCAGAGCTTGGTGCTCGTGTTGTGGCTGGCAAAGAGAACGAAGGTGAGAAGTTCAAAGACTACTTCGAGCACAACGAAGCGCTTAGCAAAATACCGTCTCACCGTGCCCTTGCAATGCTGCGTGGCCGAAATGAAGGCTTCCTAACACTGGCAATGAACGCAGACCCAGAGCAAGAAGAAGGTGTACGTGGTTCATACTGCGAGAACATCATCTCTGATCACTACGGCATTACCCTAAGCAGCGCTCCTGCAGATGCTTGGCGTAAGCAAGTGATTAGCTGGGCATGGCGCATCAAGGTTTCTATGCACATGGAAACCGAATTGATGGGCGCGATGAAAGAACGAGCAGAGATCGAAGCAATTGAAGTATTCGCCACCAACCTTAAAGACCTGCTAATGGCTGCGCCTGCTGGCCCTCGAGCAACATTGGGCTTGGATCCAGGTTTACGTACCGGTTCGAAAATCGCTGTTGTGGACTCAACAGGTAAAGTTCTAGCGACAGAGACTATTTACCCTCACCCACCGCAAAAGCAATACGACAAGTCAGCACACGTGGTTGAGCAGATGGTTCATCAGTTCAACGTTGACCTGATTGCGATTGGTAACGGCACAGCTTCCCGCGAAACCGACAGCTTCGTGGCTGATGTGATTAAGCGTGGCAACCTAAAAGCACAAAAGATCATTGTTAGCGAAGCGGGCGCATCGGTTTATTCTGCGTCTGAGTTAGCAGCAAAAGAGTTCCCGAACATGGACGTATCGATCCGTGGTGCAGTGTCTATCGCGCGTCGTCTGCAAGATCCATTGGCAGAGCTGGTGAAGATTGACCCTAAATCGATCGGTGTGGGCCAATACCAACACGATGTGAGCCAAACTATGCTCGCTAAACGCCTCGATGCGATTGTCGAAGACTGTGTAAACGCCGTAGGTGTTGATGTGAATACCGCGTCTGCCGCACTACTTACTCGCGTAGCGGGCCTTTCTAGCACCATCGCTCAGAACATCGTGGATTTCCGTGATGAAAATGGTCGTTTTGAAGCGCGTACTACGCTGAAGAAAGTCGCTCGCTTGGGGCCAAAAGCCTTTGAACAGTGTGCTGGTTTCCTACGAATTATGGACGGCAAGAACCCTCTCGATGCATCATCGGTTCACCCAGAAGCTTACCCTGTGGTGAAAAGCATCGCTGAGAAAAACCACAAAGACATCAAATCTCTGGTGGGTAACACAGACTTCCTGCGTGGCTTGCATGCCATTGATTACACCAATGAAAACTTTGGTGTACCAACGGTAAGCGACATCATCAAGGAGCTGGATAAACCGGGACGTGACCCTCGCCCTGAATTTAAGACAGCAACCTTCGCTGATGGCGTAAACAGCGTTTCAGACTTAGAACCGGGCATGATTCTAGAAGGCGTGGTATCGAACGTGGCTAACTTTGGCGCCTTCGTTGATATTGGTGTTCACCAAGATGGCTTAGTGCATATTTCAGCGCTCACCGATCGCTTTGTCTCTGACCCCCGTGAAGTGGTTAAAGCCGGTGACATCGTCAAGGTGAAGGTAATGGAAGTCGATGTTCAGCGTAAGCGTATTGCGCTAAGCATGCGTATGAAGGACGAGCCGGGACAAGATAACCGTGCTCAACGTTCAAGTGCACCTCGCACGCAAAACCGCCCGAACCAGAATTCACAAGGTGGACAACGCCGTCGTGAGGAGCCGCAACAAAACGCGGCGATGGGCGGTGCTTTTGCCGCAGCCTTTGCTAAAGCGAAAAAATAATCCATTAGCTCATCTAAAAAGCTGATGTGCTTAAAACAAAAAACCTGCATCCCTTAGGGTATGCAGGTTTTTATTATGTGTTCAAAAAAGACATCGAAGCTGAGCTGTATTCTACGTATTTTATACTCGAAATAATTGGGGTTGCAGCTAGGTAACCTTTTCCTTACAAAGGAATGAAGTTCATCCCTATGAGCATAGGGGTTCTATGTAATTAGGGTGAACTTACGCAGTTAACAACGCTGCGGCTTCAAGTATGAAGAGTATAATTACAACACAATCAGCATTTCTGATGGAGCATGAGGCGCAACAGCATGACCATAATGATATTTTATGACCTTACGTCGTTTCTCCATCTGTCCCTCCTGAATCGCCGCATCTAAAACATGCTTTGGCAGGCGAAAACGCATGGTATAGCCTTTTCCTTGGTCAGCACTGTAAGTTCTCAGTGCCAACAAGCTGAACAGCCTATCAAAAGGATCTTGTGGCTCTTCTTGGCTAATCGAATTGGCCTCTGACTCGTTCTCCATTTCATAACCCGGATGGTCTGAAGGATCCCAAGCCGACTGCTGCCTTCGCTTATCGTCCGACTTTACCTTTCGCTCTGCATTGGTTTTCGCCAATGCTACGGCGGGAGCGACAGGTTCTCGAACTCTATTATCACGCGCAACTTGCTCTGTTTGCACATTAACGGACGGGGCGATTAGTGGCACACTCACTGCAGTTGCAGGTGACACAATCATCGCGAACTCTCCTCAAGAATCGCCCATCGTTATTGCTATAACGCTGTTGTACTGTGAGTCAGCACAACAGGCATAGCCCAACTTACCGCAATCAGCTCAGGAGAGAGTTAGGTCTGAGTATCATGCTGTACATTGGTGTTATACCAATCGTGGTAAATAACTGCTCAACCTAGCTTGTTAAAACGCTCGATAACGGCGTTAGAACTTTTGATTGTAGAATAACTACTTATCAAAAAGCTCTGCCTTGTTCTCTAGCCTTTTTCCTACACTATTTTTGAACACTTACTTACTGTGATTGGTATTAGGTTATATATCGACCAAGCCGGCAATAAATTTAGCGATTATTTTTGGGCGAAGCTGACCAGTTCACTGCAAAAGGCATCGGCTTCGGTCATAAACGGCGCATGTGAAGACTGCGTGAAGATGTATTGCTCAGTATGAGGCAGAGCATTGCCCAAATCTTTGGCCACCTTGATTGGCACCAATCCATCTAATCGACCATACAAGCGCAACATAGGCACTGAAATCTCAGGCAATTGTTCACGCAGGTCGACGTCCGACAGCATCTTTAATCCTGCTAATAATGATTCAGGGTTCGGCAACGGGCGAGACAGCACCGCTTGCTTGAGCTGTTTTACATCTTGTCTTGCTGAAGGGCTACCCATGGCTTGCAATGCCATAAAGCGTTCGATGGTGGTTTGGAAGTCTTCCACCAGCTGTTCGGTGAATGCGCTTAATACGTTTGGCTGAATACCTCGCCATAATACGGGCTCTTTAGCAGCAGCGAATTTAGGAGAACTGGCGACAGTCACAAGCTTGCTCACGTAATCTGAGTGATGAAGAGCCATGTGCGTTGCGACCAAACCACCGAGCGACCAACCCACCCAGATCGCTTGTTTAGGCGCTTCGGCCAACAGTTGCTGAGCAATCTCTTCAAGATCTTGAGCGTGGCAGTGTGCGCTGTGTCCATACCCTGGTAAATCGACAACATGCACTCGGAAATCAGCTTGTAATGCATTAACGGTTTGTTGCCACACCGCACCGTTCATTCCCCAGCCATGAACCAGTACTAAATCAGGCCCTTGCCCAGAAACATGCCAATATAACGCGTCACTCATTCTCAATATTCCCTACTTTTTCCGTCAGCGATAATCCGTGCTTTTCAGTATGGTTAGCAAAAGGAACACCATAACCCAAAAGCATCGCAAGCTATGTTATCCGATTGGCTACAAAAACACACACCACGTCTGGTCACACCTCAATGCCACCTGTGTAAGCTCGATAAGCTTCCCGAAGACGCACATCCTCGATGGTGCAATTCTTGTCTCAAGCTCTTTGAACCTGTACCACGCTGTCAAAGATGTGGCTTAAAAACACTGACCACTGTCGATCAATGTGGTGAGTGCTTAGCTAATCCTCCGCTTTGGCATCGGCTCTATTGCGTCGGTGATTACACCTTCCCAACAGCAGGCTATATCCAACAAATGAAATACGCTGATAAGTTTTGGTTTGCACGTGATCTGTCTAAGCTATTGGCATCACGTATCGATCAACCTGCTCCGTTGCTCACCAGCGTACCGCTGCATTGGCGCCGATACACCCATCGCGGCTTTAATCAAAGTCAGCTACTGGCCAATTACACGGCTCAAGAGCTTGGCGTTAAAGATGAGGTGTTGTTTCGTCGAATTCGCTCAACAGCTTCCCAGCAGGGGCTGACTAAATCCGCACGATTACACAATCTAAAGAGCGCTTTTGCGCTTCAAAAACAAGACTTTCAAGGAACTATCCCCTCTCACGTCGCGATAATTGATGATGTTGTAACCACCGGCAGTACTGTGTATCAATTATGCCAATTACTACTTGAAGTGGGCGTTAAAAGGATTGATATTTACTGCATCTGCCGCACTCCTGAGCCCTCTGGATAAAAGCTGTGAATCACTACTTGTACAGCAATCCAACAAAAAAGGGCTGAATTACAAATCTGACAGGAGTAGAATGGCGCTAATAACCTACAAATCTACTCAGGTATTCGTCGTGTCAAATATTACTATTACAGAAACAGCTCAAACTCACTTTGCCAATCTGCTGTCACAGCAGCCTGAAGGTACAAACATTCGTGTGTTCGTGGTAAATCCAGGCACACAAAACGCTGAGTGTGGTGTTTCTTACTGCCCAACAGATGCTATCGAAGCGTCTGATACAAAACTTTCTTTCGAAGCATTCTCTGCATACGTAGATGAGTTAAGCCTACCATTCCTAGACGAAGCTGAGATTGACTTCGTGACTGACAAAATGGGCTCTCAACTAACGCTTAAAGCACCAAATGCTAAAATGCGTAAGGTATCTGATGATGCACCGCTTCTAGAACGCGTTGAATACGCAATTCAAACACAAGTTAACCCACAACTTGCTGGTCACGGTGGTCACGTTAGCTTGGTAGAAATCACTGAAGACGGTGCTGCTATCGTAGCATTCGGCGGTGGTTGTAACGGTTGTTCTATGGTTGATGTGACTCTAAAAGAAGGCATCGAGAAAGAACTTCTTCAACAATTCGAAGGTGAACTGACTGCTGTTCGTGATGCAACTGAGCACGATCGTGGTGAGCACTCTTACTACTAATCACTGATTTAGTGTTAGTCGTTATTTGAAAGGTTGATGCGTGAGCATCAACCTTTTTTGTTTTAGGTCTAAGAAAACACGCCCCTATATTAGCTTCCTATGCTCTTGTATTAATGAGCTTAATTATCAAAAACCTCACCTCGTTACCATCTTGAGTAAGGTATTCAAGTGATCGTAATCGACTCCTGCTTCAATAATTTTCGGATATGAAAACTCGGATCTAGGAACTCAACTCTATTTCCCCTATATTAGAATGACTTTATAAGAAAGAATTCCAATGAGCTAAGGAGCGAGCGCAATGACAAAAAGGACCAAGCCAGAAATTTTGGCTCAGCAAACTGTCGCTCAATCAAAACTATTCTCTATCGAGTCTCTCGATTTACGCTTTTCAAACGGTGAAGAGCGCACTTACGAACGCATGAAGCCTAGCGGCCGCAACGCAGTAATGATGGTTCCGATTACTGAGCAAGGCGATATTCTGTTGGTACGGGAGTACGCAGCGGGCACAGAACGCTATGAATTGGGCTTTCCGAAAGGACTTATCGATCCTGGTGAGCAGCCAAACGAAGCCGCGGTTCGTGAACTCAAAGAAGAGATTGGCTTTGGGGCTAACAAACTCACTCCACTCAAGGAAGTGATCCTCGCTCCCTCTTATTTTTCTAGCAAAATGACGCTGTTTATCGCAGAAGACCTCTACCCAGAGAAGCTAGAAGGTGATGAACCTGAACCACTGGACATTGTGCGCTGGCCGCTTGCTCAAGCCGAAGAGCTATTAACGCATCTCGACTTCTGTGAGGCTCGCAGTATTACCGCCCTACTATTGACCCTTCGCTCGCTAAATAACAACTAAAGCCATAAGCGCACTCGAAGAGTAAGAGAATATTTATGCCAACAACAAAAGATTTGTCTCACCTCCTACCCTCTGTCATTGAGGTTGCTCGCTCTGCAGGGCAGCTCATCTTAGAGATCTACGAGAAAAAAGATTACGAAGAGTTCACCAAGAGTGATGACACGCCTGTCACCAGTGCCGATCTGGCAGCACACAAGCTAATCTCAAAAAAACTCAGTGAACTCACGCCTGATATTCCAGTGTTATCTGAAGAAGCCGCTGATATTAGCCTAGAAAAACGCGCTCAGTGGGACCGCTACTGGTTGGTTGACCCATTAGATGGAACGCAGGAGTTCATCGCAAGAAGTGGTGATTTCGCGACAATTATCGCCCTAATTGAACATAACAAGCCAGTAATGGGTGTGGTGTATGCTCCGGTTTCTGGTGTGAGCTATTACGCATACAGCGGTAAAGGGGCTTGGAAAATTCCAGACCTTAATGACAGTGTTAAAATCAAAACGCATCGTCATGAACTACCAAACCAGTCTATTGCAATGGCGATCAGCCGTCGCCAAGACATCAATCGCATCACCAGCCGTATGAGCTCAGCATGGAATTATGATTTGGTTCCTCTAGGCTCAGCAGCGCTTAAGGCATGTTTAGTAGCAGAAGGTGCTGTGGATTGTTATCTACGCCTTGGACCAACCGGAGAGTGGGATACCGCCGCAACGCAGTGCATTGTTGAAGAAGCTGGCGGACGTATCTTAAGTACTCAACTAGAGCCGCTTTCGTACAATGAAAGAGAAACGCTAGAAAACCCGAACTTCATTGTACTCGGTGATGCAGATTTACCGTGGGCAGAGATCTTACAAGGCAAAGACTAAAGCCAACAGTCTTTATAGCCATAGGATATTCAAACAAAACGGGCACCTCAATGAGGTGCCCGTTTTTTATATCTCGTAATTTAGTGACCCTTAGCTGTTTAGCTAAAAACGACCTTGGTAAGTAAACTGATATTTACCTTGGCTGTCAGGGTTACCCAACCACTTAAGCTGGCTCTGCATCGCTGATGGGAATTCAGCACCCGGTTTAAACCATGCTGCCGAGGTGTAGCTTTGATTAGGCGTTACGCTCGCTGAGAACTCACTGTCCACTTGATCACTCTTCTGGATGCCTTTAGCTGCAATGGTGTTGTCTTCACAGGTAATATCCGCAATCACGGGCCCGAGGTCTAATGAACCCACTGGCGAGTCGACAGCTGCACCAGACCAAGCAAGCGTACCTTCGCCCGATTGACACCAAGGCTGAGCATGAACTGCGTGTTTGATCGTCAGTTCAACTTGTCCTGCAATAGAAACGGGGACTGGGATAGCCGGCGCATATTTCATCACGTTCATAGCAGGCATTGAAGCCACGAGGTTTTCTGCATAAGCACCGCTCATGCTATATCCAACACGACCTTTACCGGATAAATTCATGTCGCTGTTACGACCAAAGCGAACCGCAAGCTCGGCTTTGGCTTGGAATAGTTTAGAGAACTGGAAGTCCCACTGCACTGAGCCGTAATTGACACGCTGCCACGCAATATTGTTAGCGCGACCTTGCCAAACGGTGCCTTCAACGCCTTCGATGCTTAAACCACGCACAGCGGGCGCATGCTTGAGAGCAAAAGCGGCAGGCAAATGCAGCAACAAGCTTACTGAGAAAAAAACGATAAAAATGACGCTGAATAACAGGCCATATTTGAAAGATAGACCGCGTTTCACATTAACCTCGTTTAAACTGTAGTCGGTTGATCTCAATAACCCCAGGGCTATCAGAGCGATCAATATCCATAAACTCAACCTCAACACCCTGTTTTTCTTTCAGGTATGTTAGCCAGTCAACGAACTTATTAAATGGCACAGGCTTAATCCACACTTGCAGCATCTCACCACGTGGTTGTACGCGTATCAGCTCGATGTTAAAACGGCGCATAGAAGCAGGCACAGATTGGTTTAAAGGCTGGCTGGCACTTATGCCACCACTGCCTCGCAACTCAACCACTTCATTGGCTTTATTGGTTACCCAAGCCAGAAGTTGCTTCTCACTTTGAATACGGCTCTGCGCAAGTTCAGCTCGCTGACTGAGTGGCTGGATTAGCCCCCAATAAACAACACCGACCACCAATAGAATTGAGCAACCAATCATTAATCGTTGCTCTCTCTGACTTATTGAAGTCCACCACGCTTGGAGTGGCTCAATCATATTTCTCATCACTGATCTCCTTACGCAGGTTATTGATGGGGTTTAAGAGTAAAGCTGCCAAATACAGCATCGCCATTACGGTTTAATGGACCTTGTTCAACGGTAAATTTCTCTTCGAGCTTAACTCTCGCAGTCTCAAAGTGTTGGAAATCAGAGCTTTTAGCCTGAAGTCGAACCTCAGAGCGGTTGCCATCGTAGCGAATACTTTCGACTTCGATTGACTTCACCTGCCCTAGCGTTTCTGGCAATAACGCTAGCCAGCCTAGTAAGGAGTCACCCTCGCCTGAACCGCCATATTTCTTGGCTTCATCGTTCATCTGACGCTTAAGATAGCTCA
Source organism: Vibrio sp. 10N.286.55.E10 (assembly GCF_002872555.1). Classification (NCBI taxonomy): domain Bacteria; kingdom Pseudomonadati; phylum Pseudomonadota; class Gammaproteobacteria; order Vibrionales; family Vibrionaceae; genus Vibrio; species Vibrio sp. 10N.286.55.E10. Next base: position 86,182 of record NZ_MCSD01000013.1, on the reverse strand, counting down.
CTGTTGGGATACGTTGTTTACCTGGGAGCACTGCTCTGAAAATACGTTCACTCTCCATGCGGTAAGCTTGTGCTTGAGCTTCGTATTGTTGAACCTTCAACACTTGTTGAGTCACAATCACAGCCACCAGCAAACAAGCAGCAATCGCTACTTTCTGCCATACGCGCCAATATTTACTGAATGAAGATTTGGTTTTAAAGGTGCCAGTCAGTAAATTTACGCCGCTTGTGATCGCTTGTTGGCTCAGCAAAGACATCACCAATTCCGCAGGCTTTGCTTGCCAATTCGCACCGCTCTGCTGTTGAACGTCTTCGCTCGGCATCGCGGTATAGCTAAAGATAGTCGTCGCTTGCTCTTCGTCATCAGCAACAACCCAATCACTTTGCAGAAACATAGGTAACCATGCTTCGCTGATCGACACGGCTTGATAGTTACCTTGACGTTGAGAGTTACCTTGGCGCAATAACCAATGCTGGTCGATCTGCAATGCACTGATGCCAGATTCTTCCAGAGGCACGGCCAGTGTATCTGGTAACACCTTACGGAAGATAATATTGGCTTCACGAAACAGGTCTAAAGCTTGCTTTAACCATTCGCGGTCGACACCACACACGGTAGCGTGCGTTGCGTCTTTATCTAAAATCGTCAGGTGTAAATCTTCGATATCTTGTGCGACTTCGTCTTCTAATAAAAACGGCAGCATAGAATCGAACTGGCGAGCAGCACCTTTCGGGATCTCAACACGCTTAATTAAGCATTCATTTCCCGGCAATAAAGCGATACAGCTGCGCTTTTCAGCGTAAGGCGTTAACTCATCCAACTGCTCCCAGCTAGACAACTCGCCACTTGCTATCACTTCTTGTTGGCTTGTCGACCAAACTAACCACTGCACAGGGCTTTGTGGTTCGCTACTCAGTCGAACGGTCAGAAACTCGCTCACTGATTCCTCCAAAACGACGGCGTACTACCGTCACTGTTTCTCGATTACTACTATAGAAAAGCGTCCGTATACGTACACGTGACTGCTCAACTAATACCTCTGCATCTAGCTCAAAATAGGCGCTATCTACAGTTAAATATGCTTTCGCTTTTTTGCTAACTTCGGCACTCACGCCAACAATGGCAGGTTCAGCCATAAAAGCATCCACCGTATCCCAGCCATCAAATGGGCGTTTGTCTATTAGCTGTTTAGCATCTGACTCACTTAAACCAGGTGCAAACATCGCCTCCAATAAAGACGCCTGCTTTTCCGTGAGTGTATTCACGTTCAAGCGAAAATCGTCGCTCGGTAGAGCGCAAACAAACGGGCGAACCTTATTCATCACTTCACCCGTGACCTGATAAACCGCTCTTAGCTCAGATTCATCCGCCATTAAGCCATTCGCCGCCAAATAAGATGGCTTCATCGCTTCATAGGTGCTGTCTTCTACCCCCGCTGAAGAGGTGGTTCGGGTATCTGCGTCAACAAATTCCCACGTTGAGTTTGCAATAACCTCGGCCTGATAAGGCTCAACGTCTTGGTTTTCTAATAAGGTTTGCCAAACCGTGATCAAATAAGGTGTCTGGTTACTTGAAGTGGTCGTCACTCCCGCCAATGCATTGAGATTAAAGCAAGCCTGAGCATCAACGATGCGTCCCTTAACTTGACCGTAATCCAATGGGTATACCTGCTCTTCTAGCGCCCATGGTTGACTTAAGTTTACGGTATCACTGTCTTTGTAGCTTTGCCTAATGCCGTCTTGCACCAGCGCTTCTACGCCAATGCTGTACCAATAAGCCTGTTGGTAATTCAGTTGATTACCAACGCGCTTGAATTGCGTAAACAGACGTTCCGACATACTGCCAGCGATAGTTGCCATGATCGCCAATAGCATCAGGATAATGATCAGCGCGACACCACGCTGCTTACGACCCATAGCTGACCTTGTCCGTGCAAGCTTGTTAGTTCGATGAGTCATTATTCCCCTCATTACTGCCTGAAGAGTCACTGTTTGAAGCATCATCGGCCTGATATAGCGTGCCACCGGGAGTGAGATAAACACGCTCTATCTCACCATAATCTTTCAAGGTTAGCTTTAACCTTACCGCTTTCGGTAGTGATTTGTCGGTTTGCCACTCTTTGCCCCAGCGGCTTCCGTCATAAAACTCGAATTCCAAGCTTTCAACATCATCAAGCAAAGGCGTAATCACACCTTCTTGGCCTGCAGGGGTATCGGGGTAACGCCACCACACACGCTCAAGTGTTTCTTCTTTAATACGGTAGCCCACTTTGGTGACCTCTCCGCGAGGAAACTGCTGCTGTGGGTTATGCCAACCAAGGCGAGTAAACATGATGCCAACGCTGTCGGAATCCAGTAAATACTCTTTCATTAGTATCAGCTTAGATGATGCTTCTTCACCGTTGGTACGAAATTTTCGCACCGCCATCTGGCGAAAGTCATTATCTAAAATGACTAAACTACGTTGCAGTTGATTCAAGCGGGCACTGCGCTCGATTGAGAGTTCATTGCTGCGCTGAACCTGATTCACTACCTGATAAGCCGCCATGCTCAACGTGGCAAAGATAGCGATCGAGACCAAAACTTCAATTAAGGTAAAGCCTCTCCCTTTTGAAGATAGACCTTGTTTACGTGGCGTACGCTTATTTGCCGACATGCTCTTACCTAGCGACTTGCTCTTAGCTAACCACACGTTTTTAGTTAACCACATAGCTGCGCACCGTGACCACTGGAGAAGCTTTTTTATTGGTTGCCACACTCACATCAAACGCCTTTAATAAATCATCGCTAGTATCGATTGGCGTAACTTTCCAGAACCACTCTCTTCCAGCCAACTCTTGTGTACCCTGTGCTTTTTTAAGCTTCTCAGGATGCAGCATCACCAAGGCCATTTGATTATCAACGACCATAGCAGCGAAGGTTTTTTCTTCTAGATAACTGAGAGTATTGATGTGCTGCGTAACAGCACGAATCACACTGATCGCTGCCGTTGCGAAAATAGCGAGCGCAACCAATACTTCAAGCAGAGTCATTCCTCGAGAACCAAGGGTCATACCACGAGAAGGAGAACGGTTATTCCTCTTCATATTCTTCTCCCGGCTCTAGTAATCGAATGACACCATTATCCAATACTCGAATACGCCAACCATCTTGTATGGTGTCTCCGGTATTTGGATAAAACGACAATACAAATGGCGTCATTTCAGCACTCGACAAGATGTAGATCTGTGGTGGCTTTGGCTTCTTTTCCTCTTCCAGATCCGCAAACATATCTTCATCAAACAAGCTTCCTGGATTGAACAGCCGATCATCGTCTTCCCATGCACCACCACCTAGAGTCAGTGACAATGCGAGTTCTTCCGGCAATTCAGTTGAAGAGGGGATTTTTTCAAAGTCGACTTCTTGCCAGCCTTCAGACTTAAGCGCCATCAGTACATAGGTCGATTTTTTTTCATCAACCCGAACACCAAAATCCAAGCCACTTAAAATAGCTTCTTCATTGAGTAGCTGAACTCGTTGATAAAAACTTTGAGCGTATTTTTTAGCAACATCTTTACTATTGGTAGGAATGGTCGCGATCACCGCGACCGCCGTTACTGACAGTAATACCAATACCAAAAGAATCTCAATTAAGGTGAAACCTGGCTGTGTTTGCTTAGTTTTCACCTTTAGACTCCATCTGTTTACGTCCTAACATCAAATAACGGCATCAAGTGACAATAAGCCTAGGCTTACTGAAAGTCTTGCATGTTCCAGTTGCCGATATCCGCAGCAATACCTTCACCACCTTCTTGGCCATCAGCGCCAAGTGTAAAGATATCGATAGTGCCGTTATCACCAGGGCTTAGGTATTGGTACTCATTGCCCCATGGGTCGTTAGGTAGACGCTTGATGTAGCCACCGTCACGGTAGTTACGAGGCTCTGGGCTACTTGGTTTAGAAACCAATGCATCAAGACCTTGATCCGTTGTTGGGTAAACGCTGTTATCCAGTTTGTACATATCGAGCGCATTCTCTAGCGCCACGATATCAGTGATGGCTTTTTGTTGGTCAGCCTTCTCTTTGTTACCCAATAGGTTAGGTACAACAAAGCTCGCCAATACGCCAAGGATAACCACAACAACCATCACTTCTAATAGGGTAAAGCCTGATTGTTTCTTCATTCTGTTTTTCATTATTTTCTCCAAATTACAGACAGCGAGTTGAAGGTAATAATGTCCTTCTTCTCGATAATCCAAAAACTAACGTCTTGTGAGCAGTCATTTAGCCGCTCATTAAATTATTCATTTCAAGCATCGGCATTAAGGTCGCCATCACAATGAACAGCACTAAGCCTGCCATCAAAGCGATAAGTGCTGGTGTGAAAATACCTAGCGCGATATTCACGGTCGATTCAAAGCTTTGGTCTTGGTTGTCCGCCGCTCTTGTCAGCATTTGTTCTAACTGACCACTCTGCTCACCACTGGCGATCATATGCAGCATCATTGGAGGGAAGAGTTTGGTTTGATCGAGCGCTTTACGCAGGCTTGCCCCTTCTCTAACACTGTCTGATGCCTGTAATACTTGTTGCTTCACATGGTGATTCGACATTACATCAACCGCCACTTTCATCCCTTCAAGAATAGGAATCGCACTCGAAGTACAGATAGAGAGTGTTCGAGCAAAACGAGAGGTATTAATCCCTTTTGCTATTTTGCCGATCAGTGGAATGCTTAATAGCTTGCGATCCCAACTCATGCGAACGCCCGGTTTTTTCAGCGCGGTCTTAATCAACACAATCACACCAATGATCAACAACAGTAATTGGATACCCCAATTCTGGATAAATTCACTTGATGCCAATAAAAATTGTGTCGATTGAGGAAGCTCTTGGCCCATTTGGATAATAGGCTCGACAATCTTAGGTACCACGGTTGCCAACAGGAACGAAACAATCGTCACCGCAAACACCACCAGCACCACAGGGTAGATCATCGCTTGTAGCAGCTTAGAGCGCATCTTCTGGCGGTTTTCTGCATAATCGGCTAACCGCTCCAATACCGCATCTAAGTGACCAGATTTCTCACCAGCCGCAACCATGGCTCTAAACAGTTCATCGAAGATGTGTGGGTAATCAGCCAAGCTATCCGCTAGCGAATAACCTTCCGTTACCTTCGAACGAACCGCCAGTAGCATGGTTCGAATGCGTGGCTTTTCAGATTGTTCCGCCACGGCCTTCAGACACTCTTCTAGCGGCATGCCAGACTGAACGAGCGTGGATATTTGTCGAGTAATTAAAGCAAGATCAGGTGTACTGATACCACGCTTAAAGCTGGTCGAGGGCTGAGCACCTTTCGCAGTTTTAGCCTTGGCTTCAGTCATCTCAACCGGCATCAAGCCTTGTTCTTTCAAGCGTTGGCGAGCCTGACGAGCGTTATCCGCTTCAATAGAGCCTTTTTTGCTCTTACCTTTGGCATCCAGTGCTTTGTATTCAAATGCCGCCATACTAGACTTCCTTGGTCACACGCATCACTTCTTCTAAGGACGTTACCCCTTTTAGAACTTTGCTCAAGCCATCATCTCGAATACTTGGGGTTGTGCCACGAATTGCTTTCTCAATCGCCTGTTCGCCAGCTTCACTGTGAATAAGCTCTTGCACCGAGTCGTCAATCATCAGGAGTTCATGAATACCGGTACGGCCTCGATAGCCTTTGTGACTGCAGTTTTCACACCCTTTGGCATGGTAAAGCGTAAGGCTGTCTTTCTTCTTCAACCCAAACAGCTTCTTCTGCTCTTTATCCGCTTCGTAAGGTTCTTTACAGTCGTTACATAGGGTACGAACCAAGCGCTGAGCCAAAACACCCAGCAGCGAAGAAGAGATCAAGAAGGGTTCGATGCCCATATCACGTAGACGTGTAATCGCACCGATTGCCGTATTGGTGTGAAGGGTCGACATTACTAAGTGACCGGTCAAAGAGGCTTGAACAGCGATCTCAGCGGTCTCTAAGTCACGTATCTCACCAATCATTACCACATCCGGGTCTTGACGAAGAATGGCACGTAAACCACGCGCAAAGGTCATATCAACCTTAGGGTTCACTTGTGTTTGGCCAATGCCATCGATATCGAATTCGATTGGGTCTTCAACGGTTAGAATATTTCGCTCATTACTGTTGAGCTCTTGCAGGCCAGCGTACAAGGTCGTTGATTTACCAGAACCCGTAGGACCAGTAACCAAGATGATACCGTGTGGGCGCTGAATAAGCTTACGGAAGTTTTCGTGGTTCTCGGCCGTCATGCCTAAACTGTGCAGGTCTAGACGAGTCGCGTTCTTATCCAACAGACGCATTACCACGCGCTCACCGTGCGATGAAGGCATCGTAGACACACGAACATCGACCGCTCGACCACCGATACGCAGAGAAATACGACCATCTTGTGGCACGCGTTTTTCCGCAATATCTAGCTTAGCCATAACCTTGACACGTGACACCAACAGCGGAGCCAGTTTACGGCTCGGCGCAAGAACATCACGCAACACACCATCAATACGGAAACGGATAGACAGTGATTTCTCAAAGGTTTCGATATGAATATCTGAAGCACCCTCTTTGATCGCCTCACCCAACATCGCGTTAATTAGCTTGATGATTGGTGCATCGTCTTCCGATTCAAGTAAGTCTTCATCTTGTGGCAACTCTTCTGCTAGCGAGAAGAAGTCGTCGTTGTCAGCACCAATGTCTTCCATTAGCTGACGAGCTTCCGACGAGTCACGCTGATACGCATCGGTCAATTTTTTATCAAATTCGTCTGCGCTGATCGCTTGTGGCGTGAAGCCATTTTTCACCACACGGCTTACTTCAATGATCGCCGCCGATTTTAGAGGCTCTACATAATAAAGTGCCGGCGGACGCTCTGGATGCTGATATTCCAACACCATCTTGTAGCGATTCGCAAAGCTAAACGGCAAGCGCTGATAAGTACGTGCCGCCCCTACCAATTCAGCCATTATTCTGTTTCCATTTGATCAATGAAGGCTTGGATTTCAGCCGGGTGATTCATGTCTGCACCAAATTTAGGCAGTACTGGAATATTATCGTCAGCCATCAGTTTCAAACCTTGCTCTGCCTTGTACAGCTGCTCAGCTCGAATGAAGTTGTATTTACGCTGAGTGATACCATCAGCCGTCATACCATCACGGATGATGGTCGGTTTGATGAATACCATTAGATTCTTTTTCTCAACCTGAGTACTGGTTGACTTGAACAGGTGCCCAAGAACAGGAATATCACCCAAGAATGGCACCTTAGATTCACTCTCTAACGCACGTTCATCAATCAAACCACCCAGCACCAGCATTTGGCCATCTTGAACAATCACAGAGGTGTTCAGTTGACGCTTAGCAAAACGTACATCTACCGCGCCGTTCGCGCCCAATACGTTCGACACTTCTTGTTCAATATTCAGCTGAACAGAATCGCCTTCGTTGATTTGTGGAACAACCTTCAGCTTGATGCCCACTTCTTTACGTTCAACCGTTTGGAATGGATTATCGTTGCTTGAACCTGCTGTTGAACCTGTTAAAACAGGCACCTCTTCACCCACAATGAATGACGCTTCGCCGTTGTCCATCACGGTAATACTTGGAGAAGATAGGATGTTTGAGTTTGAATCGGTCGCTACCGCACTAATAAGTGCAGTCCAGTCACCCATCACCACACTCATTGCCGCGCCATTAACACCTGAAAGTGCAGAGGCTAATGTTGAATAATCACCTTCTTCAGTGGTGGTTTCATTTCGTAGGAATTTTCCATCAGAGTCATAAACAGCGGTGGTTGTAGTAGAATCTTTAGCTTCTTCTAGACCGACCATTACGCCACCAATTGACGCACCAGTGTTGCTGTACTGGATCATTGCACCTGTTTCTAGGTTACCCCATTGCACACCAAGGTTAACGCCATCGCCTTCAGCCATTTCAACGATCAAGGCTTCAATCAATACTTGAGCACGACGAATATCCAGCTGAGCGATCACGTCTTGCAGAGCGTTCATTATGTCAGGCTGCGCGGTAATAACTAGAGAGTTAGTATCACTGTGTGCAGAGATCATCACTTGGTTACGCTGCGATGAGCTGCCTTTGGTTGATGACTGCTTCTCTGATTGCAGATTATCCGACACACCTTTCAACACATCGACCAAATCTTCAGCTTTCGCATACTTTAGGTAGATAACTTGGTTGTTACCCTTGGTTGCCATTTCGACATCAAGTTGCTCGATAAGCTTTCTTAGACGGCTACGAACCTTAGGGTCACCAGAAATCAGAATCGCATTGGTACGCTCATCAGCAACCAGCTTAGGCTGTAGGAATGCAGGCGTATTCTTCGCATCTGTGGTTTTATTCAGCGCATCAACAATGCGTACCATCTCTGCTGCTGAGGCATTTTTTAGCTCAACGACTTCAATCTCTTTATCACCTGCTTGGTCAACACGCTTGATGATTTCCGCTAAACGGTTTACCACCGCCGCTCGGCCGGTAATAAGAATGATGTTGGCAGGATCGTAGTGCACTACGTTACCCGCACCGGCATTGTCGTTCAATTGACGAAGCAAAGGAGAAAGCTCACGAACCGAGACATTACGTACCGTCACAACACGCGTGACTACGCTGTCGCCAGTGATCGAATCACGGTCACCGACAACGGGAATTGCCGACGTTTTAGAGTCTTTAGCTTTGATGATCTTAAGAACACCCGAGTCCATTTCAACGACCGCGTAGCCATACACCTCTAATACGTTTAAGAAGAAGCTGTAATATTGCTCTTCATTCAATACGTCGTAGCTGCGTACATCGATTTTTCCGCGCACCGATGGATCAACGATGATCGTCTTCTCTAAATTACGACCAACAATATTAATAAACTCTTGGATATCAGTGCCTTTAAAGCTGGCACTAAAATCACTCGCGATGGCTGCGGGTGTGCAGATCAAGCTTCCTGCCAATAACCATGCACTTTTCTTAAACCAATGCTTCACGTACTTCTCCTACACTTTCGTCCTTCGTTAGACGCAAAGTTTTAAAATTCAATAAACACTTCATGTTGTTGACCATCTCTCTCGACGACGAGATTTAACTCTGTCAGCTCTGAGATAGAACGGAATATGTTGCCCATAGCGGCTGGGTCTGTCAGGTCTTGTCCATTTAACTGAGTAGCAATATCTCCGTTTTGGAGCCCCACTGAGTTAAAAAGTTCTGAATCTTTGCCAGGGCTCACACGATAACCAATAACACTATCGTCGCGCTTCACCTGAGACAGTCGAACATATTGGAAGATTTGTTGCGGATCTTTCATTATCTTCGCTTTAATTTCATCAAGCTTCTCTTCTGCAGAAGCCGGGTTATTACCACGAACCGAAGAAGAGGCTCGAGGTGACGCAGGCGCTGATACGGCCAAACGCTTGTACTCAATACCTTCAAGCATCAGGGTTTCGTCTCGTCCTGAGTTATCAATGATCACGCGATCGACTAATACCGCTTTGAGCTTGGCTCGGGTGCCTTCAATCTCTTCATTAATCCCGTAGGTCGCTTGCGTGCCGCGATTCGCGATCACTGCTAAGCTCAGTTTTGGATTAGAACTAGCGACTGCACCCACTAAAACGAGGTTTAATCTTGTCTTAGGCGCATCTTGAATAACTTGCTGTTCAACTACAGCGGGCGTGCTTGGGTTGTAAGCTCCAAACATGTTGCTCTGCTGCAAAGAAGATATATCCAGGGTCGATTGAGGCGTTGAAGACGATGAAGCCGATGCTGCCCAAGGCACGACGGTGTGCTCGGCAGGTTCGATAAACCATGCAAGCTGCCCTAAAATCCATGCGGAAGCAGCAATCAATACACAACAGATCGCTAGGCTTAGTTTCTGCTGAAGTACAAACCCATTCTCTAATAAGCGGCTCAACATAGGAGAATTACCTACGCGACTTTTGAGCTCTAAAAAGTTCACTTTCCTTGTCCCTTTTCATGACGACAAACGCTGCAAATCATTAAACTTTCAGCTTTTTTATTCATTCGTTCGATACCAAGCTTATTTAAGCAATAAGATCTTAAACTATATCATAGCAAATCGATAAATCGGCATAACATGGCTATTTTGTATTATGACTTGAAAAAAATGCCAACCGCCTCCACATAAAACCTCTACCTAATGTGATAAGCATCATCAAAAACATGTTGCGCACTGTTCATTACAGTTAAACCGCATTCATTTCTTACTAAATAAGGCACTGCCCTATATGAAAACTGCTAATGAAGCTGTCAGACTCGATAAATGGTTGTGGGCAGCACGCTTTTACAAAACTCGGTCCATTGCTCGTAACATGGTCGATGGTGGCAAAGTCCACTATAATGGTCAGCGCAGCAAGCCAAGTAAAATTGTCGAACTTGGGGCTGTGATTACACTGCGCCAAGGTAATGAAGAAAAGACGGTGACTATCGAGAAAATCTCTGCTCATCGTGGTGGAGCTCCAATCGCTCAAACCCTCTATGAAGAAACCACCGAGAGCTTGGCAAAAAGAGAAGAGTTTGCGACACAGCGTAAACTGAATGCTCATAACCCAGCTCCAGAGCGTCGCCCTGATAAGAAGCAACGTCGTGACATCATTAAGTTCAAGACTCAATAAGCTAGAAGGAATAGCCAAATGGCAGACCCAATGTCTACAAGTAATGTTTTAAATCGCTACCTATTTGAAGACCTATCAGTACGTGGTGAATTGGTACAAATGGATGAAGCGTACCAACAGATTATTTCTAGCAAGGAATACCCAGCACCAGTGCAAAAACTACTGGGCGAGCTATTGGTATCAACAACGCTATTAACTGCGACCTTAAAGTTTGAAGGTTCTATCACGATGCAATTGCAAGGTGACGGCCCAGTATCTCTAGCAGTTATCAATGGCGACCACGATCAGAAGATCCGTGGTGTTGCTCGTTTTGAAGGCGATATCGCAGATGACGCAGGTCTACACGACCTAATGGGTAAAGGCCACCTAGTGATCACTATCGATCCTAAGAAAGGTGAGCGCTACCAAGGTATCGTTGGTCTTGAAGGCGACACACTAGCTGAAGTACTTGAAGGTTACTTCGCAAACTCTGAACAGCTTAAGACCCGTCTATGGTTACGCACTGGCGAGCACGAAGGCAAAGCACATGCTGCAGGTATGTTGCTGCAAGTTATGCCTGACGGCACTGGCACACCAGACGACTTCGAGCACCTAGAGCAACTGACAGACACAGTGAAAAACGAAGAGCTATTTTCTCTTGAAGCAAACGAACTGCTTTACCGTTTGTACAACCAAGAGAAAGTACAGCTATTCACACCACAACCGGTTGAGTTCTTCTGCGGCTGTTCACGCGATCGAAGCGCAGCTGCAATCATTACCGTTGCTCAAGAAGAGATCTACGACATCCTAAGTACCGAAGGAAGCGTTGGTCTGCACTGCGATTATTGTGGCACAAACTACTCGTTCGACAAGAACGATGTTGACGCACTGTACGCAGAAGCAGCAGATAAAGGCAGCAATACGGTTCATTAATTTACGGCGTACCTAAAACACGTAATTTACCCCAAAAAGGTCAGCACTAAGCTGGCCTTTTTTGTGATCAAAATAGCGCAAACTCCGTAACATCTCGTAATAAAATCACCGCTTAATTTTAATCAATTAATAATGTTCTCACCCCTAGCGCAAAGGTTTGCGTACAGGATAGACTAGTTGGGCCAATATGTGACGAGACGCTTAAAACCCTATGGTTAATATGGGTATTTTTTGAGCTGTATCCCTGTTTCCCCCGAGTCTCGTTGCTAGCATGGTGAGCAGATAACAATAAAAAATTAATACAAAATCCCTACAAAATATCCTACAAGGAGCACCTATGACCGTTATGGAACATACAAAGGCTGCACAAATTGATCTAACTAAGCACGGACTGACTGGCGTTACTGAAGTTCTTCGTAATCCTAGCTACGAGCAGTTATTCGTTGAAGAAACACTGCCAGGTTTGGAAGGCTACGAAAAAGGCGTAGTAACGGAACTAGGCTCTGTTGCGGTAGACACTGGTATCTTTACTGGCCGCTCACCAAAAGATAAGTACATTGTTAAAGATGACACGACCCGCGATACCATGTGGTGGTCAGATCAAGGCAAAAATGACAACAAACCGATTACAACTGAAGTATGGAATGAGCTGAAAGAGCTTGTGACAACTCAGCTATCTGGCAAGCGCCTGTTTGTCATCGACGGTTATTGTGGTGCTAACCCTGATACGCGCTTAAGTGTACGTATTATCACTGAAGTAGCGTGGCAAGCGCACTTCGTTAAGAACATGTTCATTCGTCCAACAGACGAAGAGCTAGCAACGTTCGAACCAGATTTCGTGGTAATGAACGGTGCTAAAACAACCAACCCTAATTGGGAAAAACAGGGTCTGAACTCTGAAAACTTCGTTGCTTTCAACCTAACAGAGCGCGTTCAAATCATCGGTGGTACTTGGTACGGCGGTGAGATGAAGAAAGGCATGTTCGCAATGATGAACTACCTGCTTCCTCTGCAAGGCATTGCTTCAATGCACTGTAGTGCAAACGTCGGCGAAAAAGGCGATGTAGCCATCTTCTTCGGCCTATCTGGTACAGGTAAAACAACTCTATCAACCGATCCTAAACGTGAGCTAATCGGTGATGATGAGCACGGTTGGGACGATGATGGCATCTTCAACTTCGAAGGTGGTTGTTACGCGAAAACCATTCGCCTATCTAAAGAAGCAGAACCAGAAATCTACAATGCAATCCGTCGCGACGCACTACTAGAAAACGTAACGGTTCGTGGTGATGGTTCTATCGACTTTGATGACGGTTCAAAAACTGAGAACACTCGTGTTTCTTACCCGATTCACCACATCGATAACATCGTTAAACCAGTATCAAAAGCAGGCCATGCTCAAAAAGTTATCTTCCTGACTGCTGATGCATTCGGTGTACTACCACCAGTTTCTAAACTGACTCCAGAGCAAACGAAGTACCACTTCCTATCTGGCTTCACTGCGAAACTAGCAGGTACTGAGCGTGGTATTACTGAGCCAACACCAACATTCTCTGCGGCATTTGGTGCGGCGTTCCTTACTCTTCACCCAACTCAGTACGCTGAAGTGCTCGTGAAACGTATGGAAGCAGCTGGCGCTGAAGCTTACCTAGTGAACACAGGTTGGAACGGCACAGGCAAGCGTATCTCTATTCAAGATACTCGTGGCATCATCGACGCAATCCTAGATGGCTCTATCGACAAGGCTGATACTAAGGTTATCCCTATGTTCAACCTAGAAGTGCCACTAGCGCTACACGATGTTGACCCAGCGATTCTTGACCCACGCGACACGTACACTGACCCACTACAATGGGAAAGCAAAGCGAAAGATCTAGCCGAACGCTTCATCAACAACTTTGACAAGTACACAGACAACGCTGAAGGTAAGTCACTTGTTGCCGCTGGTCCTCAACTGGACTAATCCAACCATCTGCTCGGGCTTAGCCAAAAGCGAACGTCCTATTTAAAATGATATTTTTGTAGCAAGCCCCTCTTTTGAGGGGCTTTTTTGTTGATGCTTGACCCTTTTTGTTCCACTCTGTTTTAAGACTATTGAGATTTAAGGCTTTCAGGGAATGAAAAAGGTATTGATGGTGTTCGGCATTGTGTTGGCTATCGCCGTTGCGTTTATCGCAGCATTGCTGTTAAGCCTACAAACCCAATACCGCGCCGATGTTGCTAACTTTTTTATCAAGCATACGATTGAACAACCTGTGCTCATTGAAGATGTTGAGTATCAGGCGCCTTATCACATCACCTTGATGGGCATCACCCAAAGCCAATCGGAAAAACAACCACCCCTGTATATCGACAAGGTCGACATCTGGTTCAGCCCAGACTCTATTCTTGAAACTAAGCTGGTTTTGGACTCTGTATTGATCAGCGGACTGCAGTTAGAAGCCAACGATCTAGACACATTCACATCAGTGTTTACCCAACCAAACCTCAAGCTCCGTCAGCTAGCGATCAATAATCTAGATTTCTCGACTCCAGACTTTAATGCACGAGGCATCAACCTTCAGATCGCCGGCCCCGTGTGGGATAACCAAAACTCACTGCTACCTTATGGCAAAACCCAACTTTCAGCCTCGCAGTTATATTGGCAAGGTGAAGCATTCGATAACCTGTTGATTGACCTGGACCTCAAGCCGAGTGACAGCACCCTTTATGGTACTTCGTTTGACTGGCGTGGCGCTAAGATTTCCGGACAAGCAGAGCAATATCAGCAAGATTGGTCGTTAGTGAATGTGACCATCGATGGCTTACGACTCAATCAGCAGCAAACCCAAAGCCTACTAAGCAAAGAGTGGGATGTGGCAGGTATTCAGATTAACCACATCAACAGCCTAGATATTCTGCGTAGCGATGTAGAGTGGAAAGGTGGCCATCTCGCAGCCTTTGATGCCTCGTTAGAAAATATCCAACTACCCTTTGAACTGTGGAAGCAACAGAAAGCCATTTTCTCTCTGCAAGCTGAAGGAGTGACCATTGATGATGACATGTTCATCGGGCCAAGCCTCAAGCTCAACCTAGAAGCAAACCAGATTCTGATTGAGGATTTCTATACTCAATTCCTGCAGGGCACTGTGCAACTCAATGGCGAAATAACACCTAGCAGCATTGAATTAGCGCAACTCGACCTGCAAGGCATAAAATGGATTACTGAAAGCCAAGATAAAAACCTCCCTGCTACTCGCCTAATCCCTTGGCTCACACAACTCCAGAGCATCGAGGTTAGCCGACTTAACATAGAACGCAGTCAACTCATCCAACTCGCAGAAAAACCTTACTGGCAGGTCTCAGGGTTACATGTTGAGGGGCATCAAGTTCAATTGCTGCAAGATAGAAAACTAGGTTTGTGGCAAGGAAAGCTAATGGCGAGCGCCAATGATGCCAGCTACCAAAACATTGTAAGCGCTCAGCCAGTGATGGAAATGAATAGCGAACAAGGGAAATGGACGCTGACACGTCTGTTTGCACCTCTCAGAAATGGCTACATTGAAGCCAATGCGACACTCGACTTTAACCAAATCAGCAAGCCATGGAGCTTAGATATTTCTGCCGATGGGTTACCTATTGCGCCTATGCTGCAGCGACTCGAATTACCACTCGATGCAACCGGTTATGGCGAATTCGAACTTCAAGCTTCAGGTTTATATGGCGACTCACTGATGCTGGGCTATTCGACCACAGGTCAACTCACTGGTAGCGTTCGCCAAGGCGTGATGACCTTTAACGACAGGCTTTCTGAAACTTCAACCGATAACGTATTCGAGATCCCAGAGCTCAATGCCAATTTTGACCGTGGACGCTTCACTCTCGAACCGATGCACATTATTGGTGCATCGGCAGCAGAGCAAGGCGAACAAAGGATTCAAACGCTCAATGGTGAGGTTTCTGGAGAGCTCGACTTGCTTAAAGCCGAGCAACACACCCTATCGATTACCCTATCGGACACATGCCATCAAATCTCAGGCAAGCTCACCCAAGCGGAGTATTCGGAGATTAACGACTGCCAACAAAAAAGCGCCACTCCTCAGGAGTAGCGCTTTCAATCAATAATTCTATCTATCATCAAGCGAGCGTGAAGTTATTCACTCGCCTTGCTATCCGTCGATAGTATTTTCTTATAATCAGGGATCAGCATATAGGTACCGGTAAACTCTACCGCTTCCACATCGCCGCTGTGAATGGTCACGTGAATGATGATACGTGCCTTTCTGCCTGACGCGAGGCGGTCTAAATCACCACTGATACCGTCTAACGAAGTAGAGGCAACAGGATTTTGCTCAACCGGATGACGATAACGAATATTACTGTCTGCCAATACGATATCACCGGTCAGGCCACGCTCTTTCATCAGTAACCACGTCATACCCCAACCCGTTAAAGTCGCAAGCGTAAAGGCGGAGCCTGCAAACATGGTGTTATGCGGGTTCAAATTAGGATTCAGTTGAGCACTACACTCAAATTGGTAACCTGTATATTGGTTAATCTTGATGCCCATCTTGTCACTGATCGGGATCTGATGTTCCCAGCGCTGCTGCAGCTCATTACACCATTCAGGTTTGCGCAGTACATCCGCCATTGGGTCAAGGTGCTTAACCATTTGTTGGTGACGCACTGGGCCACGTTGGTCGTTAATCTCACCGCGACGTTCAAATTCATTCTTCTCATAGAATGAGATCGCATCTTCACGTGCATTACACACCAAGCGCTTAGCGCCCTCTTGACGCGCTAATGACTCTAGCGCAACCAAGATCAGTGAGCCCATGCCTTTGCTTCGGCGAGAGTTCTTCACCGCCATGTAGCGGATCTGACCTTCTAGATCTGGGGTGATATACAGACGACCAATCGCCATCGGGCGACCACGGCCATCAACAATCATACGATGGTGACTCATTGGGTCATATTCATCGCGCTCTGAACCTACCGGCATTCGCCAAGGTTCACGGAGCATCTGCCAACGAAAATGGTAATACTTGTTTAGCTGATTTTCGGTGGTCGGTGTTATGAGTTTAAACATGCTTATTCCTTTAAGCCTAAACCTGCAGCCAGAATGTTACTGGGCCATCATTAACCAAAGACACTTTCATGTCGGCTGCGAAGCGGCCACGTTCCGTTGGCAACACTGATTCACATTGGTCAGAGAAATAGTTGTAAAGACGCTCTGCATCTTCTGGGTGAGCACCACGAGAAAACCCTGCTCGTGTCCCTTTCTTGGTATCGGCTGGCAGAGTGAATTGAGACACCACTAATACCTTACCTTCTACCTGTTTCACGTTGAGGTTCATTTTATCGTCTTCATCTCCAAAGACACGATAAGTAGTTACTCGTTCCATCAAACGCTTGGCTTTGGCTTCGTCATCACCTTTTTCTACGCCTAACAAAACCAATAAGCCTTGCTCAATCTCACCAACTACTTCGCCATCAACACGGACGGCAGCTTCACTTACTCTCTGGATCAGTGCTATCACTGTTGTTTCCTTGCTCTGTGATTTTGTCTTTATCCGACGAGTGTACCATTTCTTTCGAGTCACTCCACTGTTCCTGCTCACCCAATGCGGCCGTCACCTCAGCCCCCACCAGCACGATCAACCAGCACAAATACACCCAAACAAACAGAATAGGAATTGCCGCTAATGCGCCATAAATCAACTGGTAAGAAGGGAATTGCGTAATGTAGGCTGCAAAGCCTTTCTTACTGAGTTCGAACAACAGAGCCGCAACCAGAGAGCCCGCTGCTGCATGAGAAAAGTGTATCTTTTTGTTGGGAACCAGCAGGTACAGACCGAAGAACGCAAAGAAAGAGAGAATCAAAGGAAGTTTGCGAATCACGGTATTAAAGGCACCAGACACCACCTCATTTTGCAATAAGCTCAATGATGTCACGTAAGACGTTGCAGCAATACTCGCACCGACCAAGATAGGTCCAAGCGTGAGCACCATCCAGTACATAGAAAAAGACAGCACCGCACGTCGCTTTTCCGTTACTCGCCAGATGTAGTTTAGGTTCTTATCAATATTCGAGATCAGCATCAGCGCTGCAATGAATAAGAACACACTACCTACCGCCGTCATCTTGCCGGTATTGGCAACGAACTCTAACAAAGCACCGTGCACCGCATCTCCTGATGCTGGAACAAAGTTGGTAATGACGAAATTTTGAATCACCACGCCAACATCAGCAAAGACTGAGAATGACGACAAGATAGAGAGCAAAACCGTCAACATCGGCACAATTGAGAGCAAGGTAATGTACGCCAAGTACCCCGCATTCACGTTGACTCTATCATGCGTCATGCGCGCCAAAAGATAGCGAGAAAACTGAATACTGAGTGTGGCGACCTTTTTTATCTTCAACTTGTAACTCCCTGGTAACTCGTTCATAGTCCTAATTATTATTCCGTTATATTAATCACAGTAAGTAAATGTTCAAAAATAGCGTAGGAAAAAGGCTTGAGAACAAGGAAGCCCTTCTCGGCAAAGAATAGTTTCGATAAGTAGTCATTCTACAATCAAAAATTCTAACGCCGTTATCGAGCATTTTAACAAGCTAGATTGAGCAGTTATTTACTACGATTGATATTATTTAACTATAGGAAACTAGGATGCCTTATTTAATAGTTATAGTCCTCTCTATTTTTACTCTTACTGGATGCCAATCCGCTTATTACTCCGCAATGGAGCAAGTGGGTTACCACAAACGTGACATTATGGTCGACAGAGTAGAAGACGCGAAAGAGTCTCAGCAGGATGCTCAGGAAGAATTTACCAGCGCACTTGAAGCCTTGAGTAGCCTGACTAACTTCAGTGGTGGCGACCTTGAAGACATGTACAACAAGATTAATGATAAATACCAAGACAGCGAGAAAGCCGCACAAAATGTCAGTGACCGCATTGCTGCGATTGAAGATGTGTCCGATGCGCTATTTGAAGAGTGGCAGGGTGAGTTAGATCTCTACACCAGTGATTCACTGCGTCGTTCAAGTGAGAAAAAGCTGCGTGAAACCAAATCGTCTTACCAAACCATGCTATCAGCAATGAAAAGAGCTGAGAAGAAAATGGATCCGGTACTGAACACTCTTCGCGACAACACGCTTTATCTCAAGCACAACCTCAATGCGAGTGCGGTTGGTTCACTGCAAGGCGAGTTCATGAGCTTAGAAAAAGACATCGCCTACGCGATTAAGCAGATGAATGCTGCCATCGCAGAATCAGATAAATTCCTAGCTCAGCTGAACCAAAAATAACATCAGTAGAAACGAATCAAGATAAGCCCGTATGAACCCAATCATTATTACTGGCGGTCCCGGAGCCGGAAAAACAACTCTGATTAATGCCTTGGGTGACATGGGTTACCCAACCTTCGCAGAGTCCTCTCGCCAGCTGATCGAAGAACAAAGTCAGCTTGAAAACGGTATCTTGCCTTGGTTAGACCTTCCGGGCTTTGCTCAGCTATGTTTAGGTGTAATGAGCGAGCAGAAAGAGCAAGCGAGGCAGCACCCAACTGCATTTCTCGATCGCGCTATTCCAGATATCGGTGGCTATTTGGCTCAGGCTAAACTAGATATAGATGCGACTTACCGAGAAGCAAGCAAGGGTTATCACTCACAAGTCTTGTTCTGCCGACCAGAGGCTTCGATTTATGTTCAAGATGAAGTGCGCCCTTACCCCTTTGAAGAAGCATTAGAGATTCACTACGCGCTGGTCAACGTCTATCAAGAGCTAGGTTATGAGATCGTTGAAGTGCCATTTATGTCGGTAGCTGAGCGAGTTCAATTCGTTGAAAGCCACCTAGGAATCAAAAGCTAGATTCCAGATATCTCGTCCCTCAATTCTGGAATGACGATTCGATGAGTAGATATAAAACACGCTCTTCGTATCACGCATCTCGTCTACTCGCACTAAACAAACCACCGTCATTCCCTACAGCGAGGAACGAGCGTGATAGGGAATCTCTTCCATGCCGTAAAAAGATTCCAGATATCTCGTCCCTCGATTCTGGAATGACGATTCGATGAATAGGTATGGAACACGCTCTTCGTATCCCGCATCTCGTTTACCCGTATCTATCCTAATGCCATATAAAACAAAAGCCCCGAGCAGCTAGGCTACTCAGGGCTTTCTTAATTAGCTAGAAGCTGGTCAGCTGGCAATTAAGCCTTAGCTGGACGTGCTGCACGCTTACGTTCGTTTTCAGTAAGAAGCTTCTTACGGATACGAATGCTTACTGGCGTTACTTCTACTAGTTCGTCTTCGTCGATGAACTCAAGAGCTTGCTCTAGAGTGTGACGGATAGGTGGCGAAAGAACCTGTGCTTCATCAGTACCTGATGCACGAACGTTCGTTAGCTGCTTACCTTTCAGACAGTTTACTGTTAGGTCGTTTGAACGGTTATGAATACCGATGATTTGACCTTCGTATACTTCATCCGCGTGCTCAGCAAATAGACGACCACGTTCTTGTAGGTTGAATAGTGCGTAAGTCAGAGCTTTACCAGTAGCGTTCGAGATTAGAACACCGTTGTTACGTTGACCAATTACGCCGCCTTTGTGAGGACCGTAGTGATCAAATGAGTGGTAAAGAAGACCAGAACCAGACGTTAGCGTTAGGAACTCAGTTTGGAAACCGATAAGACCACGAGAAGGCATCATGAAGTCCATGCGAACACGGCCTTTGCCATCTGGAGACATATCAGTTAGCTCACCTTTACGTAGACCGATGTTTTCCATGATGCCACCTTGGTGCTCTTCAAGCACGTCGATAGTCACAGTTTCAAACGGTTCAGTTAGGTTGCCATCTTCGTCTTTCTTGATGATAACTTCTGGACGAGATACAGCTAGCTCGAAACCTTCACGACGCATGTTTTCGATCAGGATAGATAGGTGAAGTTCACCACGACCTGAAACACGGAAACGATCTGGGTTATCAGTTTCTTCAACACGTAGTGCAACGTTGTGTACTAGTTCTTTCTCTAGACGCTCAAGGATGTTACGTGAAGTAACGAACTTACCTTCTTTACCCGCGAACGGAGAAGTGTTTACTTGGAACGTCATTGTTACTGTTGGTTCATCAACAGAAAGCGGAGTCATTGCTTCAACATTGTTTACGTCACAGATAGTGTCTGAAATTTTCAGCTCACCAAGACCAGTGATTGCAATGATGTCGCCAGCGTTAGCTTGCTCAACTTCGTGACGGTCAAGACCTAGGTAACCAAGAACTGTACCTACTTTACCGTTACGTTTTTTGCCTTCTGCATTTACGATAGTTACTTGTTGGTTTGGCTTAACAGAACCACGAGTAACACGAGCAACACCGATAACACCTACGTAAGAGCTGTAATCAAGTTGCGAAATTTGCATTTGTAGTGGACCGTCAAGGTCAACTGCAGGCGCGTCTACTGTATCAACAACAGCTTGGAACAATGGTTCCATGTTCTCGCCAGTTTCGCCTTCAGTCATTGTTGCCCAACCGTTTAGAGCTGAAGCGTAAACAACTGTGAAGTCTAGTTGCTCATCAGTAGCACCTAGGTTGTCGAAAAGGTCGAATACTTGATCCATAACCCAATCAGGACGAGCGCCTGGGCGGTCAATTTTGTTGATTACAACGATTGGCTTAAGACCGTGTGCGAATGCTTTTTGCGTTACGAAACGAGTTTGAGGCATTGGGCCGTCAACTGCGTCAACGATAAGCAGAACAGAATCAACCATAGACATGATACGCTCAACTTCACCACCGAAGTCCGCGTGTCCCGGAGTATCTACGATGTTGATGCGGTAATCATTCCAGTTGATTGCTGTGTTCTTAGCAAGAATGGTAATGCCACGCTCTTTTTCGATGTCATTCGAATCCATGACACGCTCTTCAGCTTCACCACGAGACTCAAGAGTGCCTGACTGTTGTAGCAGTTTATCAACCAAAGTCGTTTTACCGTGGTCAACGTGCGCGATGATCGCGATATTTCTTAACTTATCAATCTGTGGAGTAGACATGGATTCTCGATTCACTCATAAAAGTAGCCGTCACTTATCTCAAAAGTTTGGATAATAACCGCTAGCTTGATTTAAAAAACGGTCAATAATATACCAGATTCTAGACAAAAACCCAGAAATATGTGATCTGAACCGGGGCTTTTTTCTTTATTAGCGATTCATATCCGCTTAACTTTGATTCAGTACAGTGTTGAGCAGCCAAATTCGTAGGACTCTAAAAAAGCATCACCTGCGAGTGGCGAGCCAAATCTCCCGCAAAATAAAAAAAGTGGATTGACAACTTAGGCAATTCATTGCTGAATGGTGCTCGCTTATGTCTCATATTGGTGCACAGATAAACCACTGCACCAACAAGGTGCAACTAAAGATCATTTTGGTGCAAAAACCAGATTAAGCAAAATCAAAAAACAAGTAAATCATTGAAATTAATGGAATAATTTTTTTGGCACGTTTTTGGCTATAGATAAATCAGCATCGATTAATGCACTTAGAGACATTAATCAATGCTAGTTTCAACCGAATCGAGCTAATACCGAATTAATAACACTGGAGGTTATCCAAGATGTCAGTAGAAAATGTACTATCCCTGATCCAAGAGAACGAAGTTAAATTTATCGACTTACGTTTTACTGATACAAAAGGTAAAGAGCAGCATATCTCTATTCCTTCTCACCAAGTTGATGCAGACTTCTTCGAAGAAGGCAAAATGTTTGACGGCTCTTCAGTAGCTGGTTGGAAAGGCATTAACGAATCTGACATGGTAATGATGCCAGACGCAGCATCTGCTGTACTGGACCCATTCACAGAAGACGCAACACTAAACATCCGTTGTGACATTCTTGAGCCTGCAACAATGCAAGGCTACGACCGTGACCCACGCTCTATCGCTAAACGTTCTGAAGAGTACCTACGTTCTACAGGTATCGCAGACACAGTTCTAGTTGGTCCAGAGCCAGAGTTCTTCCTATTTGATGACGTTAAGTTCTCAAACGACATGTCTGGTTCTTTCTTCAAGATCGACGACGTAGAAGCAGCTTGGAACACAGGTACTGAATTCGAAGGTGGTAACAAAGGTCACCGTCCTGGCGTTAAAGGCGGTTACTTCCCAGTAGCTCCTGTAGATTCATCTCAAGACATCCGTTCAGCAATGTGTCTAGTAATGGAAGAGATGGGCCTAGTAGTTGAAGCTCACCACCACGAAGTAGCAACTGCGGGTCAAAACGAAATCGCTACTCGCTTCAACACGCTAACAGCGAAAGCTGATGAAACTCAAATCTACAAGTACGTTGTACACAACGTTGCTCACGCATTTGGTAAAACAGCGACATTCATGCCTAAGCCACTAGTTGGTGATAACGGTTCTGGTATGCACGTTCACCAATCTCTAGCAAAAGACGGTGTTAACCTGTTTGCTGGTGATAAGTACGGCGGCCTATCTGAAATGGCTCTTTACTACATCGGTGGTGTAATCAAGCACGCTCGTGCAATCAACGCGTTTGCTAACCCATCAACTAACTCGTACAAGCGTCTTGTACCTGGTTTCGAAGCACCTGTAATGCTTGCTTACTCAGCACGTAACCGTTCTGCTTCTATCCGTATCCCAGTAGTACCAAGCCCTAAAGCACGTCGTATCGAACTACGTTTTGGTGACCCAGCAGCTAACCCATACCTATGCTACTCAGCAATGCTTATGGCTGGCCTTGACGGCATCAAGAACAAGATTCACCCAGGCGAAGCTATGGATAAAGATCTATACGACCTTCCTGCAGAAGAAGCAGCTGAAATCCCAACAGTTGCAGAATCTCTACAAGAAGCTCTAGCAGCGCTTAGCGAAGACCGTGAGTTCCTAACAGCTGGCGGCGTATTCTCTGACGACTTCATCGATTCTTACATCACTCTGAAATCTGACGACGTACAACGCGTGAACATGGCTACACACCCACTTGAGTTTGAACTGTACTACTCAGTTTAATCTCCAGTAGAGATAAGCTATTTCTTACTGCAACCTTGTAAGAATCGCTGACTAAATATTAGGCTCGCCTCGCAGGCGGGCCTTTTTTATATTCTCTCGACGCTCCCCTCCTCGTAACATACCTTAGACAAAAGCCCTCAGAGGCTGTCGCGCGAAATACAATAAAACCAACGCCAAACGTGAAATCATCTAACGGTGAAAAAGAGGCTAAAGATATGAAAAATATACTGTTCCTGATCGGGTTAACAGTCGCACTCTCATGCTCAGCTCAAACAGTGTATACCTGGGTAGATGAAGAAGGCGTGCTCCACTTTAGTGATAACCCTAGCGCTCAAGATGCCGAGGCCCTTCGCCTGCCAGATGTGCAAGCTGCAGCACCCGCTCCTAAATTTGAGGCCTCGACTCCGGTTAACGCCGCTGCTTCGTCTACAACTAAAACGGCAACGGCAGCTAAAACTCAGGCAGAAACAGAAACCACTGAGCGCGAGGTTCCCACTCAATTAGTACTCGCTATGTTGACTCCAGTTCATGACCAAACGATTCGTAGCAACCGTGGGTTAATCCCGGTTCAGATAGAGCTCAACCGAAAACTTGGTATTGGAGAGCAGCTGCAATTAATGCTCGATGGCCGTCGTTATGGCGCTCCTCAAACCCAACCTAACTGGGAATTAAAAGGTATCGATCGAGGTACTCACACCATTGCAATTCAAGCACATAGAAGCGGCAAGCTTATTGCATCTACTAGTCCAGTCACCGTGTATTTACATCGAGCGACGCTCAAGTAGGCCAATGTGTTAAAAGAGACTAAATAACCTCTACTTTTCACCTAATCGAAGCAGCTTTCAGCGACTCTAATGAATTATCTTTAGCTTCTGGTTGATATGCGCCATACTTGAACTTAGCTACGCACCATTTTGGTGCAGTGAGAAAAACACCAGTTCAAGGACGAAATAGTGAATCGATCAGCCAAAAGCGACAGCATAGATACACATCATCTTTCCAGCGCCATTCTCGACAATATGGTGACTTCGACATTGATGCTCGATGAGCAATTGTATGTGCGATACGCCAATCCGGCAGCTGAACAGCTCTTTTCGCAGAGCGCACGACGCATCGTTGATCATCCACTAAGCCAACTTATCCAACACGCCTCATTGGATTTGGCACTGCTAACGCAACCGCTACAAAGTGGCCAGAGCATTACCGACAGTGACGTGACCTTTGTGGTTGATAACCGCCCACTGATGCTTGAGGTAACAGTTAGCCCAATCTCTTGGCAGCGAGAGACGCTGTTATTGGTTGAGATGCGAAAAATAGACCAGCAAAGACGCCTCAGCCAAGAGCTTAACCAACACGCACAACAGCAAGCGGCTAAGCTGCTGGTGCGTGGATTAGCTCATGAGATAAAGAACCCACTAGGCGGCTTAAGAGGAGCGGCGCAATTACTTGGCAAGATGCTCCCTGATCAATCTTTGAATGAATACACCCAGATCATTATTGAACAAGCCGACCGCTTAAGAGCCTTGGTCGACCGTCTGCTTGGTCCACAGAAGCCGGGAACCAAGTCAGAAGAGAACCTTCACCAGATACTTGAAAAAGTAAGGCAGTTGGTCGAGCTCGAATCCGGATCCACACTGGCGATTGAGCGAGACTACGATCCAAGCCTGCCACCAATAGTGATGGACTCAGCGCAGGTTGAACAGGCGATGCTCAATATCGTGAGCAATGCGGCGCAGATTTTAAAGGCACAAGATTCGGGCAAAATTACCATTCGCACCAGAACGGTGCATCAAGCCAACATTCATGGTCAGCGACACAAACTCGCTGCACGCATTGAGATCAGCGATAACGGCCCAGGCATCCCCGATGATTTAAAAGACACGCTTTTTTACCCAATGGTTAGCGGACGAGAGGGTGGCACAGGCTTAGGGTTATCGATATCTCAAAACCTGATCGATCAGCACAACGGAAAAATTGATGTTGAAAGTTGGCCAGGTAACACCACATTCACGATTTACCTACCGATTTAGGTCGCAAATCTCGCGACTGGACACCAAGATGAAATGCTTAGCTCGGTACACAAAGATTAAGACATCATAAAAACAACAATGATTATCACAATAGATTTGGCTGCAAAGGAATTGAATTATGAGTAAGGGATACGTTTGGGTCGTCGATGACGACAGTTCTATCCGCTGGGTAGTAGAGAAAACACTTTCATCTGCGGATATAAAGTGTGAAACATTTGCTGATGCTGAGAGCGTATTACTTGCGCTTGAACGCGAGACTCCTGACGTATTGGTGTCTGATATTCGTATGCCCGGCATTGACGGGATTGAGCTGTTGCATCAGGTTCATCAACGCTCTCCCGACCTGCCCGTAATCATCATGACCGCGCACTCAGACCTCGATGCTGCGGTGAATGCTTATCAAAAAGGCGCCTTTGAGTATCTACCAAAGCCGTTCGACATTGATGAGACATTGACTCTCGTAGAACGAGCGATTGCGCACAGCCAAGAACAGAAACGCGAGCAAGCCAGTGAAGTCGCTGAAGACACCAATGCGCCAGAAATCATCGGCGAAGCACCTGCGATGCAGGAGGTTTTCCGAGCTATTGGCCGTTTGTCTCGCTCATCGATATCCGTGCTGATCAATGGTGAATCGGGTACGGGTAAAGAGCTGGTTGCCCACGCGCTGCATCGTCATAGCCCAAGAGCCAAGAAACCCTTCATTGCTTTGAACATGGCAGCGATCCCCAAAGATCTGATCGAGTCTGAACTGTTTGGCCACGAGAAAGGCGCCTTTACCGGAGCCAACAGCGTTCGCCAAGGACGTTTCGAACAAGCCAACGGCGGCACACTATTTCTTGATGAGATCGGCGACATGCCACTCGATATTCAGACTCGCTTGTTACGTGTACTTTCTGATGGCCAATTCTATCGCGTAGGTGGACACTCTGCGGTTAAGGTTGACGTGCGTATCGTTGCGGCAACCCACCAAGATCTTGAGCGCTTGGTACATGAAGGTGACTTCCGTGAAGACCTTTTCCACCGCCTCAACGTTATCCGAATCCATATCCCAGCGCTGCGCGAACGTAAACAAGACATTGAAAAGCTGACTCACCACTTCCTAGCATCTGCCGCCGAAGAGCTCGGTGTTGAAGTGAAAACACTGCATCCTGAAACCATTTTGAAACTCAACCAACTCAATTGGCCGGGTAACGTGCGTCAGCTTGAGAATATTTGTCGTTGGCTCACCGTGATGGCGAGCGGCAGCGAAATTCTCCCTTCAGACCTGCCACCAGAGCTGTTGGAAGAAAAAGTGGTGACAACCTCAGGAACTGGAGATAACTGGCAACAACTGCTCGCCAATTGGGCAAAGTGTGCGCTTGATTCAGGAGAAAAAGAGCTGCTGACTTATGCTCTGCCAGAGTTTGAACGTATACTGCTAGAGGCTGCACTCAACCATACTAATGGTCATAAACAGGATGCAGCTAAGGTTTTGGGATGGGGAAGAAATACCCTAACTCGTAAACTCAAAGAACTGTACTAGACCTTATATTATTTTCGATGCAGCTACTTTTTAACCAAAAAAGTGTCGCTTGGTTTGAATAGTGTCGGTACAATTACAGTACACTATTCACCAAAGTTGTAGCTAAAGATGTCTTTGAAAACACAAATTACTTTGAGAACCGCAGTGGTTCTGCCATTCGTGATGATTTTTCTGTTCACTATGGGCGTAATGGTTTTCACTCAAAAGCTAAGCTACAAAGAGATGGTGAGTGATGTTAGTGCACGCCAACTAACATCACTGACTGATAATGTTCATCAAAGCCTGTCTAATTTTTTAGAAAAGCCATTTCATGCGAACCTCTCGCTCAGCCATAACATCGGCTACCACCACCTTTATCAAGCGGGTAATCTCAGCAAGGTCCAAGACTATATTTTTTATACGTTTTCAGACCATTACACTGCTGTACCTCAACTCGATGTTATCGGCTTTGGTTCTGAAGATGGTAACTACGTCGGTTTCCGCAAAGAAGCCAATAAAGGCTACACCTTGATGGTGCAAGACGAACGCACCAATGATCAGTTGGTCATTTACCGTGGCAGTAAGATCAGTGAAGACATTCGCTCGGTAATTTCAGGTTACGATCCAAGAATCCGTCCTTGGTACACACCCGTTGCGACACAGAAAAAACCGTTATGGTCACCAATTTATGCCAATGCTGACGAGCGCCAAGAAATCACCTTATCTGCTCTCGCGCCTATCTATGATGATAACGAATTCAAAGCCGTCGTAGTCAGCGACATCAAGATCAATACCTTCAATGCATTTCTCCGAAAGCTCAAAGATAGAACGGATGCCTCTGTTTACATCATCGATAAACAGCAACGCTTAGTCGCGCATTCAGGCGGAGGCAGTGTCGTTTCATGGGGCACAGGAAAAACCCACAAGGGCCAACGTCTCCTCGCAACAGAGAGTGCTAACCCCGTCATACGTGAAAGCGCCAGTTACGTAGACCAATTCCACCTAATCGATAATTTGGGCGAGCAGCGCTTTAGCTTCCGCCTAGACAACGAACGCTACTTCAACCAAATCACCCCTTACGAAGATGAGCACGGCCTCACGTGGTTTATTGGGGTGTCGATCCCTGAAAGTAATCTGCTCGGTGAATTGCCAGAAAATCAAAGAAACAGTTGGTTGCTCGGGCTGGCACTGAGTTGCCTTGGGGTCATTGCAGGATTAATTGCCTTTAATCGTGTAACCCAACCGATAACCTCGACAGCGGATGCAGCAAAACGCCTTGCTAAGGGCGATTGGGACACGAGCATGCCAAAGATGGGTCATATCTATGAAACTAGCATGTTGGTGGAGTCATTCAATGAAATGACCAACAACTTAAAGGCCTCGTTTCACGCGTTACAGTCTCAGGTTACCTATGACTCATTAACTAAGCTATACAGTCGTGAAGGCTTTATTGACGCTGCCAAGAAACATCCTGACAACGAAAAAGGCACGCTGTATTTGATTGGTATTGATCGCTTCCGAGACATCAATGACAGCCTAGGTCATTACAATGGTGATCAGCTGCTTATCATTTCGGCCGCACGCTTAAGAGGCACACTGCCATCCGAATACCTGCTGGCTCGTACTGGTGGTGATGAGTTTGCCATCTATGCGCCAAACGTTACGCAAAGCGATGATGTTCAGCTCCTGACTAATCGCTTACTTCAAACCTTCGCTTCCCCATTTTCAATGGAATCGGAGAGCGTGGTGATTAAGGTATCGATGGGGATAGTGAAGGTCTCGAATCTCCACGACATCACACTACTGTTACGCAGCAGCAGTATTGCATTGAGCAATGCGAAACAATACAAAACCAATGTCAGTATTTATAGCCCTGAAATGGGCAAAGCATCAAGACATCGAACCAAGATGCTAGCGCGGATGAATCGAGCGATTGAGCTTCAGCAGTTCGAACCGTTTTACCAGCCTATTATTGATCTGGAATCCGGGTCAACTATTGGAGCTGAAGCTTTAGCTCGCTGGATAACCGATGAAGGGGTGATCTCGCCACTCGAGTTCATTCCTCTCGCGGAAGAGAGCGGGCTCATTTACGATATCGGAAAACAAATTCTGCATAAGTCGTGTCGAGATACCGCCATCGCGATTGAGTCAGGAAAGTGGAGCAAAGATTTCTCGATTCACGTAAATCTATCGGTCGATCAGCTAAGCGAAAGTGGCTTTGTTGAACAAGTAAAAGGCACGTTGCGAGACACAAAGCTGCCAGCAAGCAACCTGACACTAGAGATCACCGAATCACGCATCGTCGACAACGACCCGACCATCATCGATAACATGCTGACACTAAAAGCATTAGGGGTCTCAATCGCAATTGATGATTTTGGTACTGGCTACTCTTCCCTAGCCTATCTGCAAAAGCTGCCATTTGATTGCCTGAAAATCGATCGTAGCTTCGTTAGCAAGCTAGAAAAAGAGAACCTAGACAGCTCCATCGTCGCGGCCATCGTTAACATCACTAAGGGTTTCAAAGTAAGCTTGGTGGCCGAAGGCGTTGAAACACAGCAACAGGCAGAATTACTCAAGCAACTACACTGCCCGCTTGCTCAAGGATTCTTATACAGCCGTCCAGTTCCGTTTGACCAATGGCCTACCGACCTCAGCAACTCCAAGCAAAGTGCCAAGGTCAAACAAAATACCACTGAGAGCCTCACCTAGTCAGGCAGAAATCGAATGAGTCAGATATAAAAATGCCAGCATGATGCTGGCATTTTTTATGTTTCTGTTCTCTATCGAGCGATTAGATAACGCGAGAGAATTGCTGCTGGCGAGCCTTAGCGCGTAAATACTTGTCAAAGCACATACAGATGTTACGGATCAGCAAACGGCCACGCAGCGTAACGCGGATTTCTTTGTCATCGACTTCAACTAAATCATCGTTGATGAAGGTTTGTAGAAGCTCTAAATCTTCTTTGAAGTAGCGATTAAAGTTAACCGAGAACTCAGACTCGATCATGGTTTTATCAAGCTTGAAGTTACAGATAAGCTGCTTGATCACTTCACGGCGTAGAAGGTCATCACTGTCTAGTGCCACACCTTTCCAAAGTGCATGACGCAAATCATTCACCTGAGCGTAGTACTTCTTCAACTCTTTTTGGTTTTGCGCGTAAGCATCACCCACCATAGAGATCGCAGAAACACCGAAACCAATTAGGTCAGCTTCACCTTGAGTGGTGTAGCCTTGGAAGTTACGATGCAGAATGCCCTCACGCTGGGCAACCGCTAGCTCATCTTCAGGTAGAGCAAAGTGGTCCATACCGATGAACTGGTAACCCGCACCCGTTAGCGTTTCGATGGTATCTTGTAAGATCGCCATTTTCTCTTTCGCTTCCGGTAGGTCTTCGTCTTTAATCTTACGCTGAGCAGCAAACAACTGAGGCATGTGTGCGTAGTTAAATACCGATAAACGACCCGGTTTCATCTCCAGCACTTGCTTCAATGTTTCAGCGAACAAAGCTTGAGTCTGCTTCGGTAGGCCGTAAATCAAATCAAGGTTAGTTGAGCGGAAACCTAATTCTTTCGCACGTTGAACCATCGCAATGATGAACTCTTCATCTTGCTCACGGTTAACCAACTTCTGCACTTCTTTATTGAAGTCTTGTACACCAATACTCAAACGGTTGAAGCCTTCATTACGCAGGTGATCAAGTACGTCTAGCTCAATCTCACGCGGGTCAACTTCAATACTGATCTCAGCGTCAGCGGTGAAGTTAAATTCCTCACGCAGAATCATCATCAAGCGAGTGATTTGTGTTTTGGTCAAAAACGTTGGCGTACCACCACCGAAGTGCAATTGAGTCACTTCACGACCATTCAATAAAGAGGCGCGCTGGCGGATTTCATGTTCGATCACATCAAGGTACTCATCCGCTTTATGCGAGTGACGAGTAATGACTTTATTACAACCACAGTAATAACAAAGCTTGTGACAGAATGGGATATGCACGTAAAGAGAGAGTGGACGCTCAGGATATTGAGTACACGCCATGTCGTAATCAGCGACGGTAAACGCTTCATGAAACTCCAACGCAGTTGGGTATGAGGTGTAACGAGGTCCCGAATAGTTGTACTTGTTTAAGATCTCTTGATCCCAAACGATTTGCTGATTCGTTGTTACTGGCTTGCTCGACATAGCGGTATTTCCAATTTAGATCCGCGAGAACCTAAGGTCTCTCAAATCATTTTACATACATTAAAATATAGACGGGTTATTTTGCCACACGACCAGTAAGGTCGTTCTAAGACAAAATCAATTTTTCAGACAAAAACTCAGAACTGCTAGCTTGATCACTAACAAAGCGTCGGGATTAACGAGACGCAAAAGGTAAGAAGGCTCATTTAACACTATCTATAAAGATAAGCTGTCTTAAGAACAAGGCGTATTAAAACTATATGTCTCAACAAAACTATATGTCTCAACAACCGCACAACTCAAGAACACTCTGTATTAAACAAGCCTCTATTTTAAAAGTCTTAGCGACTAGATCATCTGAATGTTGATTTGGTTGTTGAGAGGCTTAACCTTCTCTTGCAACCTTTTCAGATCTTCAATGACCGCATCATTCAAGCGAGTCTCTGCCTTATGGCGTGTGAGATTCTGCTGCATGCGTTCTTTCTTCGTCAGTTCCTGTCTTGCATCTCCGCGAGCCATATCTTTTACGATATGGTACAACTCAGAAATAGCAGGATACTCAGAATCAAAATCGACACGCTCATCACCCTGAACATTATCCATAATGATACACACTCGGATACTGATCTCAGGTAAGTCACATTGCCCTTGAATGCCCGCTAAGCACAAAGTATTTACGTTTTCGTAAATCGTCGCGTTACGTTTTTCAATGGCTAGTGCTTGATGCTGCTTTTGCAACTCCGTCTGCTTCTTCACTTGAAGTAGAAGGTAACCTGCGTAAGAGCCCAAGCCGAGAATGATAATTCCACCAGCAATTGCTAATAAGGTTACGTTCATTGGCTATTAACCTTTAAAGCTGTCTAAATCGAAATCTTCGAATTGAGATAGCAAGTCTTCGTCAGAGCTCGCTTTCTTCTTAGATGCAACCTGTGCTTCTTCGAAGATCTCTTCTTCATCGTCTTCTGGCTCTAGTAGACCTAAGCGGCCCATTAGGTGTTCGATACGATCAAGTTTCTCATCAACAAACTTCTGTAGACCAGCACCTAGGTTCTCACCATTTTCGATACGATCTAGCAATGTGTTCAGTTGAGCATCATTCTCAAGCATTTCTAACTCTTGTTCGTTAGACAGCTTGCGCTCTTGTTTAGTCGGCTTCTTCGCTGGTTCAACGATCAGCGGGATTTTTTTCTTGCTGCCTAAACGTGGATCACGAGCTTGTGCAGCTTTACGCTGTTTTGCTTCGCTACCATCTGAGTGGCGGCTGCCAGACTTAAGGCCTTTACGCTTTTTAACACGCTTACGTTCACGACCTTCAACATCAGATTCACTACGGTTACGAGTAACCATAGGCTCCGGAGCACCAAGTGCTCCCGGCTTTCTTGATTTCTTACTACGACCCATTACTGCACTTTCCTCAGTAAAATTACATCATTTCCAAAAAATTCTAGTTCGAGCTTATCCCGCTCTGCCAAAAACTGGAATGTTTGACGACTAAAGAAGACGACATGTGTCGGGTCATTCTTGTAGTGCCAACCAGCAAACGCGTCTACGTCTATTACTAGCTTAGTCATAAGACCAATCCAGCCCTTGGGTTTAACTAAATTCAACCATTGCTGCCACACTTTGTCTGGGTGATAAAGATGCTCTATCACCTCCGTGGCAGTCATAAAGTCATACGTTTTTTCCAACACAGAGGTATCTGGGTGGTAATAGATATCGTACAACTCCATGGTGTGTCCGGCTTCTTCTAACATAATAGATAGCGTAGGGCCTGGGCCACAACCAAAATCCAACCCTTGTGAGTTAGATGAAATTTTGTCTGTTAGTGGATCCGCGATGCGAGATAAAAAGCGGCGATAGCCTGCATCACTAGGATCGTTCTCATGGAGATCATAGTGTGCTTTTTCTTCTTTTGCTTCTAACCTTTGTTCAGGTTTAACAAATACCAGTTCACATTGCTGACACTGCAGATAGGCTCTGCGTTTGTCTTCAAAATAGTGATTCACGCCTTGGTGATGGCATAAGGGACAAGTATACATAGCACATCCTTAAACAGGGATGCGAAACATACCAGAAACTGAGTTTATAGTGGAGAGGTATTGGGTGTTTTTTCATCAAATCAATAAAAAAAGCGATAGGAAAACCTATCGCTCTCTAAATCTGCCTATATCGGCCAAAATTTGCATACTCAACTTGGTACACAAATCTCCATTTGTTATTGGTGCTTTCCATGCCAAATTTGTTTGTTGTTCATCGTCCTGATGAGTTTTGGCTATCCTTTTCTAACACCTTGTTGCTGGGCTGTCCTAGCCTGATCCATTTCTGTCTATACCGTTAGACTAGATGATCATCCATATCTAAGTCAGCTCCTAGCTGATGGCGGTTACTTTACCGTGTTACAAAAAGACTACAAGAGTGCGACTTCACACTTTTGTACACAAATCGATCACACATTGATAAATCAGACATAAATGCAAAATGCATTAATAAAACCAATGCAAAAGAAAACGCCCCGACCATTACTGATCGGGGCGTCTCTTCAATCTCGCTCGAACGTACATTCCTTTACTCTGGCTAAGAGCAAGAAACCGACAAATTAGTGTAAACCACCAACGTACTTCGATAAGGTATCAATATCAGCGTCTGTTAACTTTTTAGCTACATCACGCATCATCGCATTCATGTCGTTATTACGGTCACCATCGCGGAATTTTTCAAGTTGAGCCTTGATGTAATCTGCGTGCTGACCTGAAATCTTAGGGAAACCAGAAAGTTCGGTACCATTACCACGAGGGCCGTGACAAGCAATACACGCCGTTACGCCGCGTTCTGCATTACCCGCAGTGTAAAGAACCTTACCTTCATCTACTACATTTTCAGGAGTAGAGTTACTAGAGATAGGTAGAGAGGCGTAGTATGCCGCTAGGTCAGCCATATCTTCTTCAGATAAAGGCATCGCCATTGCACCCATTACAGGTTCGTAACGACCTTGCTTACCACCACTTGTCATACCTAGTTTAAGCTCTTTTAACTGCTTTTCTAGATACTTCTCATGTTGACCAGCCAGCTTAGGGTACTGAGTGATCAGACTGTTGCCGTCAGCACCGTGGCAGGCAACACATGTTTGTGATTTGGCTTTACCAGCTTCAATACTACCTTGAGCCCATACTGAGCAGCTGGCTAAAAGACTCAAAATTAGCGCTAATTTCTTCATGACATTCCATTATAATTATCAAGCTTCCAGTACCACTCTATGTTGCCACTCATGGTACAATAGGCGACCTTATGCCGAGCACGGTTATTTTACACAAATTCACAAAAAAGTAATCAATCGACTACACAAAGTCGAGATGGAGTTAACAGTGAGCGTAAAAATTCATTATCAAAACACGCATTTCATTACCAGTGCACCTGATATTCGTCATTTACCAGAAGACGAAGGGATCGAAATTGCGTTTGCAGGACGCTCCAATGCTGGTAAATCTAGCGCGCTAAATCGCGTTACCAACCAAAAAAGCTTGGCGAAAACCAGTAAAACACCCGGTCGAACTCAGCTAATCAACCTATTTAAGGTGACGGACGGTTGTCATATCGTCGATTTACCTGGGTATGGCTTTGCTCAAGTACCGCTTGAAATGAAGAAAAAATGGCAGAAGTCGTTAGGTGAATACCTACAACGACGTGAAAGCCTGAAAGGTTTAGTGGTATTGATGGATATCCGTCACCCAATGAAAGACCTTGACCAACAAATGATCTACTGGGCTATCGATAGCCGCATCCCAGTACAGGTTTTGTTAACAAAAGCAGACAAACTGAAAAGTGGCGCGCGTAAAGCACAGCTACTGAAAATCCGCAACGATGCAAAATCTTTCGGTGGTGATGTTGCGGTTGATGTCTTCTCTTCTATGAAAGGCATCGGCGTAGACCAACTGCGTGCCAAGATGGATGAGTGGTTTGCCCCTGCGCTTGCTGATCAAATCATTGATGAGCTAGCGGACGAAGAGCACAACGACTCAGAGTAGTTCCCCTACTTATCACTATAGGTTAGAGCACTTACAGCAAGTAATTTAGCCTTATCAATACCCCTCCTTATATAGGTGGGGTATTTTTTTCCCTAAAATTAGCGATTTAAACTCAAAAACTGAGAATCAAAGACAGGATTAACCCGTTACAAGCAACAGAAGTGAACCATACTAAAAAACACATCTAAATAAACAGGATAATGAGAAAGGAATACTCATGTGGAAAACACCATTGGCTATCATTGCACTTATGTTGGTCTCACTGACAGGATTTGCTTCTGAAGCAGAACAAGAACAAACCCCACTGATCAATGTCGATATGACCTTGGACTTAGATGGGATGGAAAAGTACGCCCAAGATGCGAGTGAGTCTCTTGAGGTGATATCGCAATCTTTGCAGGCGATAGTCAACAACCCCAACCTAAGCGAAGACCAGCAACAAGCCTTGAACCAAACCGTTGAAAGTATCAATAAGCTTGCGAGCTCCACCAAGACATCCCTCAATCAACTGCCACAAGCCTTAGACCAATCTCGACTCGCCTTTAAACAAACCAGTCAAATGCTGTTGGATGATATTCAGACCAAGATCATCATTGCGCTGGCGGCCGTTATCGCCGTCATTATTATCGCTTTGACCGCTATCTATCTGCTTATCCTGAAACCAATGCAGCAAACCTTGGTAAAAGCGACCAACAATATCTCTTCGATGGCGCAATCCATCCAGATCACCGCCGAAGCACTGAAATACAGCACCGAGAAACAACAGAAAATCATGGATTACATTGAGCATTCACCGACTCAATACACTGATAAATAAGGCGTGAGCCATCAATCCTTTATCGATCACTTGTAAAATAAAAGTTATTTCAAGCGATAAAACAATCAACTTAGAGACGGATTTAAATTACCAAAAGCTGGTCGAATTCCAGATCTAAGGCAAATCAGGGGGTTTATCACTGTGCTTGAGAAAGTGTAATGAAAGACACTAAAAACGAGAGGTTTTTGGGGGGATAGCAGGTTGGAAATATTTTTCTTTCGCACAAGAAAAAACGCCCCAGTCAAATACTGACTGGGGCGGCTGAATCAGCCTAATCCAATAACGTGAAACAAAAGGTCTGAAAGATAGAACATCTTACCTCTGTACCCTACGAGATTTAAT
The DNA here is from genome assembly GCF_002872555.1 of Vibrio sp. 10N.286.55.E10. Taxonomy (NCBI): domain Bacteria; kingdom Pseudomonadati; phylum Pseudomonadota; class Gammaproteobacteria; order Vibrionales; family Vibrionaceae; genus Vibrio; species Vibrio sp. 10N.286.55.E10. The sequence goes on along the minus strand of NZ_MCSD01000013.1, from coordinate 49,711 downwards.
GTACAACAATTGCTCAGAAATGAAAACAACTTTTGTAGTTTTTTTTCATGAATGTTTTATTAAAACACCTAAATTCTTACTACGACCTGACTTTATTTGAGACAAAAAAAAGCCAGTGTTTGTGCACTGGCTCATACTAATTTACTTATTAAGGTCAAAAACTGATTAGTGGGCTTGATCCCAGTTGTCACCGTGGCCAGCTTCCGCGACAAGCGGCACTTCTAGCTCTGCAGCGGATTCCATCAATTCTTGTACTTTACTTTCAATTTCGGCTAAAGATGACTCTTCTACTTCAAATACCAATTCATCGTGTACTTGCATAAGCAATTTCACACGACCATCGCCTTCCGCTTGGATCCATTCATCAACCAATAGCATCGCTTTCTTAATGATGTCTGCCGCTGTGCCTTGCATTGGTGCGTTGATCGCCGCACGCTCAGCCGCCTTACGACGCATACCATTACGAGATTGGATTTCAGGAAGGTGCAGACGACGACCGTAAATGGTTTCTACGAAACCTTGCTCTGAAGCCGCACTGCGCGTGTCTTCCATATACTGCATCACGCCAGGGTAACGCTCGAAGTAAGTATCCATGTAATGTTGTGCTTCGCCACGTGGAATACCCAGTTGCTTAGCCAAGCCAAAAGCACTCATGCCGTAGATAAGACCGAAGTTAACCGCTTTAGCGCGACGACGTTGTTCCGTCGTTACCTGCTCAATATCAACCCCAATGATCTCAGCCGCGGTTGCCGCGTGGATATCTTTACCTTGTTGGAATGCTTCCAGAAGCGCTTTATCACCCGAAAGGTGCGCCATGATACGCAATTCAATTTGAGAGTAATCGACCGCTAGAATCTTCCAACCATGTTGTGCAACGAATGCTTGGCGGATACGACGACCTTCTTCATTACGAATTGGGATGTTCTGTAGGTTTGGATCCGTCGAAGACAAACGACCCGTCGCCGTTACCGCTTGGTGGTAAGACGTATGAACACGGCCGGTTTCAGCGTTGATCATCTTTGGCAGCTTATCTGTATAGGTAGACTTCAGCTTCGCAAGACCACGATACTCAATGATCAGCTTAGGTAGCGGGTAATCAAGAGCCAGTTCTTGCAGCACTTCTTCATTGGTTGAAGGTGCACCTGATGGCGTTTTCTTGATAACAGGCAGGCCCATTTTCTCAAACAGGATCGCTTGCAGCTGTTTTGGCGAGTTCATGTTGAACTCTTGCTCAGCAATCTCGTAGGCTTTCTGTTCTAGCTCATCCAGACGAACCGCAATCTCTTGCGATTGAGCGCCTAGCAACATGTCATCGATGAATACGCCAGTGCGTTCAATGCGAGACATCACAGGGATCAGTGGTACTTCAATTTCTTCATAGATGGCTTTTAGCTTTTCATCTTGCTCAATGTTTTCCATCAAACGATTATGAAGACGTAGTGTCACGTCAGCATCTTCTGCAGCGTATGGAGAGGCTTCACCCAGCTCAATCTGGTTGAAAGTAAGCTGTTTCTTACCTTTACCTGCGATCTGCTCAAATGAGATACAGCTGTGCTGTAGGAAACGTAGCGCTAGGCTGTCCATATCATGCTTGCCACCTACGCTATTGAAAACGTAAGACGCCAACATGGTGTCGTGTTTGATGCCTTTCATCTCGATACCGTAGCGCGCTAGCACACTCATATCATACTTAAGGTTCTGACCTACTTTTGCTTGTGCATCATCTTCAAGAATCGGCTTAAGCTGTTCAAGTACCCAATCACGATCCAGCTGCTGCGGTGCATCTAGGTAATCATGAGCAACTGGCACGTAAGCGGCAACGCCTTCTTCAGTCGCGAATGACAGGCCAACGAGGTTCGCCACCATGTAATCTAGGCTGTCTGTTTCAGTATCAAAGGCAAACACTTCAGCCGCTTTCAGTTTCTCTAGCCAAACATTGAATGACGCTTCATCGAGGATGGTTTCGTAGTTGCTGCGATCAATGGTCACGGCAGAGGTGTTCATTTCTACGGTAGAAGTGGTTGATGCCGTATTGCTACGCACTGCGCCCGACTTTTCATCCGCCTCAACCACACCGCTGCCACCTTCAAGTAGCTCGTTCAACCAAGACTTGAAGACCAGTTGACCGTATAGCTTAATCAGCTCATCCGTGTTTGGTTGTGCTTTTACAAGCGACTCAGGTGTCTCTTCTAACTCGACGTCCAATTTGATCGTAGCAAGCTCGTAAGACATCTCAGCGTTGTCTTTATTATCAATCAGCTTCTTAGCCATGGTCTTTGAACCACGGAAACCAAGCGCCGCAATATCATCAAGATTTTGGTACAACTTCTCGATGCTACCGATGCCTTGCAGCAAAGCAGTCGCTGTCTTGTCACCAACACCTGGAACACCTGGGATGTTATCGACTTTATCGCCCATCAGTGCAAGGTAGTCGATGATAAGCTCTGGTGGAATACCAAACTTCTCAATCACGCCTTCACGATCCATGACCACGTTGGTCATGGTGTTGATCAGAGTAACGTTGTCATCGACCAGCTGCGCCATATCTTTATCGCCAGTACTAATAAGCACAGGCATACCCATCGCAGAAGCTTGAGAAGCAAGTGTACCGATCACATCATCCGCTTCAACGCCGGGAATAGAGATAAGTGGCAAACCCATTGCACGAATCACATTGTGTAAAGGCTCAATCTGACAACGAAGATCATCAGGCATAGGTGGACGATTTGCCTTGTACTCTGGGTACATGTCATCACGGAACGTCTTTCCTTTCGCATCAAAAATTACCGCAATACGATCAGAAGCAAATTGACGCATCATGCTGCGCAGCATGTTAACTACACCGTAAACGGCGTTAGTTGGGATATCACCATTGCTCATTGTGCCAGGGTAAGCATGGAACGCGCGATATAGGTAAGAAGAGCCATCGATCAGAATCAATGGGTTATCAGGAATACGAGCCATAATGTTTGTGTATCCAGTAAGTACAGAAATTATCTGTTAAGAATGCCACGTCTGTTGGTTGGATTCCACGTTGTCGATCTGTATCCGTTCACTCGGTTGTGTTCGTTATAATCGATTTGTTGTTATTTTTTGTTCTTAGACGCAAGCGTTCTGTGGATAACTCTGTTTATATTATTTATCCACCCTGTTGAGAACTAAGGTAAACAACTCAAAAAACACCAATAAGCAACTGAAAATAAAGGATAATTTTACAGATCGAACAGATGATCAACGATCTTTTCTCGATCTTGCGTTGTGGAAAAGAATGCTGATGGCGTTTTATTCATAAAAATACGTGCCACTAAATATGCATCTTGTTGAAATGGTAGGTATAAAAAAAGCGACACCCGAAGATGTCGCCTAGCAAAAACCGGTAAAGCCATTCAAATTGAATACCACAGCTTTACCTAAAAGCTATAAATTACACTGGAAGCAATGTGAGCAATGTCGTGTCAAAAAGAACTTAGTACAAGTTCGCGAGAATTCTGTTGGGTAACCAAGTAGATACTTGAGTACTTAACATCCTTGTGAACATTTCCTCATTCCCTAAGACGAAGTTAATAATAATGATTCTCATTTGATAGTCAACAATTAAATGATAATAAATCTCATTTAATTTATATGCTGTTAACGACAGTGTTCAAATTTGCTTCAAAAAATGGATTCTATGGTCATTAATGTCTTCTTTTTCTTCAAATTTTTCGATTAGGTAACCGTTTCTTAATAACAGGCGCAGCATGGCTGAGAACTGGTTACGAGACTTAACCTTTAACTGTCTGTAGCCCTGCTCTTTCGCCCACTGTTCCTGAGCGTCTAATTGCGCCTGTGCAACGCCTTTGTTCCTCGCGAGCGGTGACACCCCACCAAACCAACTGTAAAAAGTCTGCTGATCCAATTCATAGCCGATCTTAAAACCAAGCAGCACCCCAGCCTCTTCAGCTACTAAGATAAGGTTCTTTTTCCCTACCAGCCGCTCTGAAAGAGAAGCGACACTCTCTTTTTTAGCGAACTCAGAGATCTGCTCGACCACAGACACCACTTCTTCTAACGAACCTTCACGCACGACAACTGACATCTTATTCATCCTTATAAACGAAAGGGCTGGCACAATGGCCAACCCTTTACTGATCACTTAAGTGAACTCTACACGATTACTTTTCTTTTAAGTGCTCTGCGGCTTGTGCATTGTCTTCTGCAAGCCATTCAGCCACATCTTTAGCGAAGTAAGTAAGAATGCCATCAGCACCAGCGCGCTTAAAGCACAGCAGTGATTCCATGACGGTTTCACGCTCTTTCAGCCAACCGTTTTGAATCGCCGCTTTGTGCATCGCATACTCACCAGACACTTGATATGCAAATGTCGGCGCTTGAAGTTCATGCTTCACACGGCGCACGATATCTAGGTAAGGCATGCCAGGCTTAACCATCACCATGTCCGCACCTTCATTAAGATCCATCGCGACTTCGTGAATCGCTTCATCGCTGTTCGCAGGATCCATCTGGTAGTTCTTCTTGTTACCACCTTTCAGGTTCGAAGCACTGCCGACTGCGTCGCGGAATGGACCGTAATAGCACGATGCGTATTTCGCAGAGTACGCCATAATCTGAGTGTGAATATGGCCCGCTTCTTCTAGCGCCTCACGGATTTTACCAATACGACCGTCCATCATGTCCGATGGTGCAACCACGTCAGCACCCGCTTCAGCGTGTGATAGTGCCTGCTTGATCAAGACTTCAGTCGTCTCATCATTCATCACGTAACCATCTTCATCGATGATGCCGTCTTGGCCGTGAGTGGTGAATGGGTCTAGTGCTACGTCAGTAATAACGCCAATGTTTGGCACATGCTCTTTTAGTAAACGTACAGCGCGCTGCACTAAACCTTCTGAGTTATGAGCTTCAGCTGCGCATAAACTTTTAGCATCTTGGTTCACGACTGGAAATAGAGCAATCGCAGGAACACCCAGCTTTGACAGGTAATCTGCTTCCTCAAGCATGTAGTCGATAGACAAGCGTTCAACACCTGGCATTGACTCGACAGGCTCGCGGCGGTCTTTACCCATCAGGATAAACATTGGGTAGATTAGATCATCCACAGACAATTGATTTTCTGCCATTAGGCGACGGCTAAAGTCGTGCTTACGCATACGGCGCATACGGCGACCTGGGAATTGACCTTGAATTGAAACAGACACTAGATTCTCCTTGCCTAGTCTAAGCACCGAAATACTTAGATATGAAAAGTGCTAAATACAGGCAAAAGCATATCACTGATGGCTCAGGACGCTAGCAGTAAAATATGAAACCCACTCAAAAACAGGGATAAATGGCAAAAAATGACCTTCTCCTCACACTGCCGTATACTCATGACAACTCAGTAAAGACCGCTTTCAGGACAAAACAATGATCGACACCCATGCTCATATTTACGCGAGCGAATTTGATGAAGACCGCGAGCAAGTCGTACAGCGCGCACTGGCTCAAGGGATTGATACCATTCTATTGCCGAACATCGATTTAGAATCTATCGAGCCAATGTTAGCAACGGAAGCGCAGTTTCCTGGTGTGTGCCGTTCAATGATGGGCTTACACCCTTGCTATGTCGATGCGAATATCGAGCAAACCCTCAAAACCATTCGAGCTTGGTTTGATAAGCATGACTTTATCGCCGTGGGTGAGATTGGTATCGACTTGTACTGGGATAAAACCTTCAAGGCTGAACAAGAGATGGCTTTCGTGACTCAACTGCAGTGGGCAAAAGAGCTCGATCTACCGGTGGTGATCCACACCCGTGATTCCATTGAAGAGACACTTGCCCTACTTCGTAAAGAACAAGATGGCAGCTTACGCGGGGTATTCCACTGTTTTGGCAGCAGCTTAGAGGAAGCTCAAGCGATCAATGCGTTAGGTTTTCACTTAGGTTTAGGCGGCGTTTCGACCTTTAAGAACTCAGGGATGGACAAGGTAATCCCACATCTTGATATGGATTACGTCATTCTAGAGACAGATTGCCCATACTTGGCACCAACACCGAATCGCGGTAAACGTAATGAGCCAGCCTATACAGAATTGGTGGCAAAACGCATCGCCGAATTGCGCGGAATTACCCTTGAAGAAGTCGAAAACATAACCAGCACAAATGCTAAGGCATTGTTTAATCTATGATGAATCTATTAATAAGTAATTATTACGGATTTATCCTGAATTTATTTGAGAAAGCTAAGTGATATGTATAGTATCAACCACCTGCATATGGAGGTAGTTGATTATGTGTGACCATTCACAACACTTACAACGTCAACATCGAACCCTATGGCATAAGATTTTGGGCATCAAAGAGCTCTATATATGTCAGAACTGTGGCTATCAGTTAAAGATTCGATAAACAGACATAATAAAAAAGCGGCCCTAGGCCGCTTTTTTATTATGTGATTCTTACTGAAGCATTCCGAATTAAGACTCAGCTTCTTCCTCTTCATCCGCATCTGGCTTACGCGTATAAAAACGTGCGAAGAACAGACCAATCTCAAACAGAATACACATTGGAATCGCCAACAGTGTTTGTGAGATCATATCTGGTGGTGTCAGCATCATACCGATGATGAAAGCACCTACAACGATGTAAGGACGCTTTTCAGATAGAGATTGAGGCGTTGTTGCCCCCGTCCAACATAGCAAGATAATCGCAACGGGCACTTCAAAGGCAATACCAAAAGCAAAGAACAGCGCGAGTACAAAATCAAGATAGCTTGAGATGTCGGTTGCGAACTCTACCCCCCCTAATGATATGGCCGTAAAAAAGCCAAATACCAACGGGAATACAATGAAGTAAGCGAACGCCACACCACAGTAAAACAGCAATGAACTTGAAGCCAATAGCGGCATGATCAAGCGTTTTTCATGCTTGTATAAACCCGGAGCAACAAAAGCCCACACCTGATACAAAATAAACGGAACCGCGAGGAATATAGACGCGATCAAGGTTAATTTCAGTGGTGTGAAAAATGGCGATGCAACATCGGTTGCGATCATCGTCGCCCCTTCAGGTAGACGATCTACCAAAGGTGCTGATACGAATTCATAAATATCATTAGCAAAATAAATTAGCCCGACAAATATCACTAGCACCGCGACAATCGCACGTAGTAGACGATTACGTAGTTCTAGAAGGTGGCTAATTAAAGGCTGTGTCTGCTCAGTCGAAGACATGTCAAACCTCTTAAACAGGAAGATCGAAAAGGAGCCGCGCGTGTATCTATCCAGTTGAATTGGTATCCACTTGAATAGTTATTTACTTGAATAGCTATCTATTTAAACATCTAGCGACTCAAGTATCCGGCGACTCCTCCTTGCGAGACTATTCGGTTTTCTTATCTGACGGTGCTGAAGCTTCGCTGTTGACCTGAATGGTTTCAGATTCCACAGTTTCCGTGACACTAGGTTTAGTCTCACTTGGCTTATCAGACTCAGGCTTAGCATACGGACGTTGAACCTCAGCAGCGGCCTGCTTGAGTTCATCGACTGACGCTTTAAGGTCTGGAGATAAATCTTCCATACCCATTTTTTCCGCCTTGCGTAGGTTTTCTTGCAGCTCTTGCACCTTAAGCTCATGAGAAAGTTCATCTTTCACACTATTTGCCATGCTTTTCGCTTGTCCAACAAACTTGGAAATACTGCGAATCGCCACGGGCAAACGCTCAGGCCCTAAAACCACTAACCCAACGACAGATATTAATACCAGTTCCCAAAAACCGATATCAAACACGATTTACGCCTGCTCTTTGTCTTTCTTTGTTTCAGCAGTTGTTTCAGCGTGAGCTTCTGTCTTCTGCTGTTCAATATTCTTTGGTTCGAAGTCTGCATCTTTCTTATCTGCAGGCTTGTCTTCATCGCTCATCGCTTTTTTGAAGCCCTTAACCGCTGAACCTAAGTCACCACCCATACCGCGCAGTTTCTTTGTTCCGAATAGCAAAATTACAATTACAGCAATGATTAGAAGTTGCCAAATACTGATACCACCCATTGTCATTGTCCTCGGGTCTGTCTACACATAAAAAATATTAAGAGAGTCTACTGTCTAACGACGGTAAGCTCGCCAACTAAGCAACCAAAATGTGACACCTGCGATGCCACAGCCCATAGATAGCTGCTCATAAGGGCTTGAAACTAATATTGCGGAGCATACGACTAAAGTGGCTCCAACGCCAAACAAAAACTTTCCAGTTGCTTGCTGACGCTTACTATCTCGGTAACCTTGATAAAGCTGATCCATTCTGTGGTTCATCGCTTTACCTTGGCGCAAGCTGTCATAAAGTAGCTCTGGCAGCTCTGGCAGTTTTTCTGCCCAGAATGGCGCGCGCTCTTTTACTGCGTTAATCACAGCTTGCGGCCCCACCTGATTCATCATCCAGGTTTCAAGGAAAGGCTTGGCGGTTGCCCACAAATCAAGCTGCGGATACAACTGGCGGCCTAGGCCTTCCACATACAACAAGGTCTTCTGCAGAAGCACCAACTGAGGTTGAACCTCCATGTTGAAACGTCTTGCTGTATTAAATAAGTTTAGCAACACATGGCCAAATGAGATCTCGCCAAGTGGTTTTGCAAAAATTGGCTCACACACCATGCGAATCGCGAACTCAAAGTCGTTAACGTTGGTGTTGTGTGGCACCCACCCCGAATCAACGTGCAGCTCAGCGACTTTACGATAATCTCGGTTGAAGAAAGCCAGCAGGTTTTCTGCTAAATAACGCTTATCTTCACTGTTGAGTGTGCCGACAATGCCACAATCCAAACCAATCCACTGCGGGTTATCTGGATTTTCTGGGTTAACGAATACGTTACCCGGGTGCATGTCTGCATGGAAAAAGCTGTCTCGAAATACTTGGGTGAAGAATACGGTCACACCACGTTCCGCGAGCAATTTCATGTTGGTGCCGTTGGAGTTTAACGTCTCAATATCCGAAACCTGAATACCATAGATTCGCTCTGACACCATCAAGGTTTCACTGCTTAAATCAGGGATAACCTCTGGAACATACAGCTCTTCACTGCCTTCAAAATTACGTCGCAGTTGAATCGCATTGGCCGCCTCACGGCGCAGGTCTAGTTCATCAAGTAAGGTTTTCTCGTACTCATGAACCACCTCAACAGGTTTCAAACGACGTGCTTCAGGAAGCGACTTAGCGACTATACGCGCCATTCGGTGCATCAGTTTTAGATCTGCGTCAATCACCGGGCGAATATCAGGTCGAATTACCTTGAGAACAATCTCACGACCGCTCTCTTTAAGCTTTGCGGTATGCACCTGAGCGATAGAAGCAGAAGCCAGAGGCTCGATATCAAAGTCGGTAAACCAGTTATCTAAACTGCCACCGAGCGCCTTTTCCATATCTTGTTTAGCCAATTGACCATCGAATGGCGCAACTTGGTCTTGCAACAATGCCAACTGATCCGCGATATGAGGAGGGAACAGATCGCGACGTGTCGACATCATCTGTCCGAACTTGATCCATACAGGGCCAAGCTCTTGCAGCGCTAGACGTAAGCGATGACCCAACTCTTTATCTTGATGCTTATTTTTAAGCCAAAACAGTGACTTTCGCGCCAATAAAGGGGCTTTGGTCAATTGGTGCTCTGGCATCAATTCATCAAGGCCATATTCCAACTGTACCTTGATAATATGATAAAGACGTTTCAGTTCTGTTGGGGTCATGCTTTCTCCAACAGGGCGTTCAACTTAGCTTCAAGGCGTGCTGCAGAGCTTTTCACGTCATCAACTTGATCGCAAAAGTGCGCGACTTCTAACGGTGCTGGTGCGATCTTCCACTCTTCAGTCAGAACTTGAGCAACATGGCTTTGATGTTTGCTGGCTTGCTTTGCCACAAAACCACCGACGTTTTTAACGCCTTGGACCAAGGTATGAGCAACCACATCACCTGTTACGCGCGATAACCACTCTTCCAAGTCAGGCTTGCAGTCTGTCATCAGTTGAGCAAATTTCTGAGCCAGTTGAATATCACCCTCTAAGATCAGCTTATCTTGCTTGATCAGCTTGGTGATGTTCGATTGCTCACGCAGTTCCGGTAACACCGATAAATTCAAAGATAGGTAGCAATCAGGCTGCCCTTCGTATTCCGACAACACATCAATTTGTTGGCTGAAAACGAAAGTGAGTGTTTTATTCAACTCTTTCAAATTAACTTGAATGATCTGCCCCTTTAAACGAGACAAACGACGAACCAAAGCTGGATCATCGTTCACGAAAGTATTTAAAGAGGTTTCAATAACCGCGGTTACCAATGGATCAAATGGCATGACTGTCCTTACCTTTGAAAACGGATAAGCCTTAACCTATCCGTTCTGTCTTTATTCTTATTGTTTAGCACGCTCAACGAGCCTGCTACCAAGTTCGACTAGAACTTGTAACCGCGGTGCAGCGCAACAATGCCGCCCGTTAGGTTGAAATATTTAGTATTCTCGAAACCCGCTTCCTGCATCATGCCTTCCAAAGTCTCTTGGTTAGGGTGCATGCGGATAGATTCTGCAAGGTAACGGTAGCTATCTGCATCGTTAGCAATCAGCTCACCCATTTTTGGCAATAGGTGGAAAGAGTATGCGTCGTAAACCTTTGATAGTGGCTCAAGCACTGGCTTAGAAAACTCAAGAACCAACAGACGACCACCCGGCTTAAGCACGCGGTACATTGAACGCAGCGCTTGGTCTTTATCGGTTACATTACGCAGACAGAAGCTGATGGTAATGCAATCGAAGTAGTTATCCGGGAAAGGCAACTCTTCAGCGTTCGCTTGTACATAGTGTACGTTGCCAACAATGCCGCTATCACGCAGCTTATCACGGCCAACATTCAGCATTGAGTTGTTGATATCAGCAAGAACCACGTGGCCTTTTTCACCAACGATACGCGAGAACTTCGCAGTCAGGTCACCGGTACCACCACCAAGGTCTAGGATACGTTGACCCGGGCGCACGCCACTACAATCAATCGTGAATCGCTTCCACAAGCGGTGAACACCACCCGACATTAAGTCATTCATGATGTCGTATTTAGCGGCTACAGAGTGAAATACCTCTGCTACTTTCGCGACTTTTTCGTCTTTTGCGACTGTTTCGAAACCAAAGTGTGTGGTTTCTGACTCTACTGCTGAATTTGTCTGCACGCTTGTGTCCATAATGCTGTTATCTACCATGGTAAGTTCTCATCGACAGCGCTCTTTGTATTTAGAGGCGCTGCGGCCGATTAGTTTACTTTATCCTCAGCAGGTTGTCTTTCTACTAAGGAGGCATTTTCTGAAAAAGCCTCATTTTGCGCCATTTCAGCCAAACCAATCGAGATCGGTTTCTTCACTTCAACACCCAATTGCTTGAAGCTTTCGGCCTGACGAATCACGTTGCCTCGCCCTGTGACTAGCTTATTCATCGCCCCTTGATAACTTTGGTTGGCTCTATCAAGTGAGCTGCCAAGGCCTTCCATATCATCAACAAACAGGCGCAGCTTGTCGTAAAGCTTGCTCGCACGTTCCGCGATAACTTGTGCATTTTGGTTCTGTCTGTCGTTGCGCCAAAGATTATCAATGGTACGCAGTGCCACCAGCAGGGTGGTTGGGCTGACCAAGATGATGTTTTGCTCCATCGCATCTTTCACCAAGCTAGGATCAGCCTGAATCGCCACTTGGAATGCTGGCTCAACCGGGATAAACATCAACACGTAATCCAGGCTCTGTATGCCTTTGAGCTGATGATAATCTTTCTGGCTCAAGCCTTTAATATGCGCTCGCAATGAAGCCAAATGATCACGCAATGCGGCATCACGCTGTTGATCGGTTTCGGCATTGAAGTAACGCTCAAACGCGACCAATGCCATTTTAGAATCCACCACTACTTGCTTATCTTGTGGCAAATGCACAATCACATCCGGCTGATAGCGCTTACCTGCATCGTTCTGTAGGTTCACTTGCGTTTGGTATTCGTGACCTTCGCGCAGCCCTGATTCAGCAAGCACGCGAGCCAGTACCACTTCACCCCAGTTACCTTGTTGTTTGTTATCGCCCTTTAGTGCTTGAGTCAGGTTAACCGCTTCACGCGTCATGCTTTCATTAAGGCGCTGCAGGTTTTTCAGCTCATGCACTAAGGTATGGCGCTCTTTGGCTTCTTGGCTAAAGCTATCGTTAACCTGCTTCTTAAAGCCTTCCAACTGCTCTCTTAGTGGAGACAACAAACCTTCTAGGCTCTGCTTGTTCTGCTGATCGACCTTGGCGGTTTTACTCTCAAAAAGTTGGTTCGCTAACAATTCAAACTGCTGCTTAAGTCGAGATTCAGCTTGTTCTAGCAACTGCAGCTTTTCGCTATTGGCGAGGTTTTCTTGATCATGCCTTGCTTCTTGTTCGCGCAGTTCGGCTTCCAATTCAGATTTATGGTCTTTCAGCACATTGATCTCATCAGCGTACTGCTGGCGCTCTTGCTTTACTGCCTCAAAGTAGCGCAGCTTTTCCATCGCAGCCATCACCTTACCGTGTGCTTGCTTGAGCTCGAATGCCGCTTTGTCTCGGTCATCATCTAACTCATTGAGTTCTTGTTGCGCCTCTGCGAGTGATGATTTGAGCTGAGCTTGCTGAGATTCATGCAACAAACGATCGGACTCTAGCTGCTGCTCGAGCAATCGCTGCTGAAAAGAGAGCTTCTGTTTAATCCACCAACCCACGACGCCACCGCTGACGAGCGCGCCAGAAATTGCAGCAATAAGCGTTGCCTGATGTTCGATAATCCATTGCATGATAATGATTTAGCCTAATTGGAAATAACTCATTAAATGGTATTTTGATACTGGATAAATGTCCAGTTTGCCGTATTAAAATTCGACAGATAGACTAGGCGCTCCGTATTCTGTCCCATCAAATTAAAATGAGTTGCCATGAACGAACGTCGTGCCTTAGGCTTTGGCCTTTCCGCAGTACTGCTGTGGTCAACGGTCGCTACTGCTTTTAAGCTGACCCTTGCTGAGTTTTCACCTATTCAAATGCTGACTATCGCTAGCATTGTGTCGTCGATTGCGCTGATCGCAGTCTGCGCCTTTCAGGGCAAGCTTTCTCAGCTGAGTACTACGTTCCTTTCAAACCCTTGGTATTACTTACTGCTCGGCTTGGTCAACCCATTGGCCTATTACCTGATTCTATTCAAAGCATACGACCTGCTTCCCGCTTCACAAGCTCAAGCCATCAACTACAGCTGGGCGATCACGCTAACCTTAATGGCAGCGGTTTTTCTAGGGCAAAAGATTCGTAAACAAGATTGGATTGCGTGTACCTTCAGCTATGCGGGTGTGGTAGTTATTGCGACCAAAGGCGACGTGTTAGGAATGCAGTTCGATAGCCCACTCGGTGTGGCGCTAGCGCTGCTTTCAACTTTGCTTTGGGCGGGATACTGGATTCTCAACACCAAAAACAAGGCAGATCCTGTGGTGGGTGTACTGCTTGGTTTCTTAGTGGCATTGCCATTCGCGATCGGTTTAACCATTTTTGAGGGCGAAAGCTTTAGCCAAATCACGGCGAAGGGCTGGATGGCGGTGACTTACGTTGGCCTATTCGAGATGGGAATTACCTTTGTATTGTGGTTATCAGCACTCAAGCTAACCAACAACACAGCTCGTATCAGCAACCTGATTTTCGCATCACCATTTATCTCGTTGATGCTACTTTCCACGATTATCGGCGAAGAAATTCACCCAGCGACACTGTTTGGCTTGGTACTGATCATTGCTGGTTTAGTGGTTCAACAGATCAAATTTTCAAAAAACAAAACTGCGTAAATAAGAGCGAAAAGACTCGATTGATCGAGAAAGTCATCAATTGAGTTACTTTTAACGCTAAACTAGATACAAAAATGGCGAGTCGTATGACTCGCCATTTTTATGTAATTTTAAATCTATGGGTAAGCTTAAACCCACTGACCTGCTGCAAAGCCAGAACTCCAGCACCACTGGAAGTTATAACCTCCAAGCCAGCCTGTTACGTCCATCACTTCACCGATGAAGTAGAGGCCAGAGACGCTCTTACATTCCATGGTTTTTGAAGATAGGTGATTGGTGTCCACGCCACCTAGAGTTACTTCGGCCGTTCGGTAGCCTTCAGTGCCATTTGGCGCAATTTTCCAGTTCTCTAGGTGCTCAACAATGCCACTAAGCTGCTTTTCGTTGAACTGTTTAAGCGGCTTGTCTTCCAGCTCTTTACGGTCAATCAACACCTCAACAAAACGCTTTGGTAATGCTTTCGCTAAGGTATTTTTCAGGCTTTGATTTGGGTGTTTCTCGCGAGAATTTTCAAGTAGCTCGGCAACGTCTACTTCTGGAACTAGATTAATCGAAACCGACTGACCCGCTTTCCAGAACGAAGAAATTTGCAGTACTGAAGGACCCGATAGGCCGCGGTGAGTAAACAACAATGCTTCTTTGAACAAGGTTCCGTCTTGCGCGGTGATCTCGGCAGGAATTGCGATGCCAGAAAGCTCAGCGAAAGCTTCTTTATCTTCTTTATGTAGAGTGAATGGCACCAAGCCTGCGGTAGTTGGCATCACAGACAAACCAAATTGCTCTGCAATCTTGTAACCAAATGGCGTTGCGCCCAGCTTAGGCATCGACAAACCACCAGTCGCTACCACCAGTGAGTCACACTCAACTTGGTCGGTATTGAGATGCATCTTGAAGCCAGAATCGGTCTTTTCGATAGAATGAACATCACAACGATAACGCTGCTCAACTTTCGCCTGCTTACACTCGTCAAGCAGCATACTCACGATGTCTTTTGCGGTATGGTCATTCACACAGAACAATTGGCCGTGGTCTCGCTCTTCGAACTCAATACCGTACTTGCTCACCATTGAGATAAAATCCCAGTTGGTGTATTGAGATAAAGCTGACTTCACGAAGTGAGGGTTATTACACAGGAAGTTGTTGGCTGAAACATCATAGTTAGTGAAGTTACAACGACCGCCACCTGAGATTAAAATTTTTCTGCCTGGTTTCTTTGCATGATCAACCACCAGCACTCGTCGGCCGCGTTTACCAGCTTCCGCAGCACACATTAAGCCCGCGGCGCCCGCACCAATTACGATTACATCAAATTTTTCACTCATGTGGTTCTGCTTTTCTTCACTTTTGCAGCCCGAGTACGCCCTGTTCTCGAAATGCCATCAATAAAAAAGGATGTGCATAAACAGCACATCCTTACTAATTGCTCGCTATTTTAGCGGCAATTTTAAACTTTGCAATTGATGTTCAATTGTACAATTTGCAGACAACATCAAAACCACGACTTGGCTTAGCAAACCAACAACCAAAGCTTTACACCAAAAACTAAGTTCTACTTCACACGCACTAAATAACTTAGACGATGAAAGAAGCCAGCAACGTTACACCCAGAAGGGCGGAAGAGAGTATGAATAACTGTCTCACACGATCACACTTGGAAGTGAACACTTCATCATGGTGATGGTGATACTCTTTGCTTTTGATGTAACTAAACAGACGAACCTGTTTGGTCATATTGCCATGAGTTGTGAAAAAACCGCCTCCGTCTACTTGTTGATAAAGTAGAGGATGCGCTTCTCGCATAATATAAATGAGCGTTCTTAGCGCAGTAAAATAACGCGCCCAGTTCACGCAAGTCACAACCATTAGTGCAAATAGAATAGTGTCGCCGCTGATCATCCTTTCCTCCCTACATCTTCATAAGAAAACTCAAAAGAAAAAGATAATCAGTGTCTTTCTCGTACTACCTAAACGGCAGGAGCTTCCATAATTGAAGATGAACCATCTTTTGCCAATTGCGCTAGGTCTTTATCAATAAAGAACAGTGCCTTACCGTCTTCACCAACAAGTTCTAGCTTATCCAATACACCTTTAAACAACTTCTCTTCTTCGTGTTGCTCTGCAACGTACCATTGCAGGAAGTTAAAGGTTGAGTAGTCTTGTGTGCTGAAAGCAACGTGAGCCAGTTTGTTGATCTTTTCAGTAATCATCTGCTCATGTTCATAAGTTTCACGGAACACTGCGCCAAGGCTTTCGAATTCGTGTTTTGGTGCTTCAATTGCACCCAAAATTGGCATTGCACCTGTTTCGCTTACGTAAGTGAAAAGGCGCTGCATATGTTCCATTTCTTCTACTGCATGAACACGCAGAAACTCTGCTGCACCTTCAAATCCTTTGTCTTCACACCAAGCACTCATTTGTAAGTATAGATTGGATGAGAAAAATTCTAGGTTAATTTGATCATTCAGTTGCTCAACCATAGTTTTTGACAGCATTTAAGACTCCTAATTACATCCTCAATTTTCTCTACTATATCACTTTTTAATGAATATCTCGCAGGCCATTAGTTAACCAATATTTCGAGCTGTCATTACGCAAGACAGTGGATATGAGATCACTTCAGCAAAAAAAGCCACCGCATAGTGCTAATCTTTAAACAGACAATGAATAAAGGAGGTAGAGATATGAGTTACAAACATATTTTGGTCGCGGTCGATTTATCAGAAGACAGCAAATTAATTGTGGATAAAGCGGTAGCATTGGCAAAGCCATTGGAAGCCAAAGTCTCTTTTATCCATATCGATATTAACTACGCGGAACTCTACACTGGCCTGATTGATATCAACATGGCCGAAACGCAACATAACGCGATGGAAGCATCTCGTATTCAGCTGCAAAATTTTGCGGAGCACGCTCAATACCCGATCACCCATACCCTGGTGGGCAGTGGCGATTTGAGTCATGAGCTGTGTGACACCATCAACGAGTTCAATGTTGATCTCGTGGTTTGCGGTCACCATCAAGACTTTTGGAGCAAACTGCTTTCTTCAACACGACAACTGATCAACGCCTCTCCGGTTGATATGCTGGTCGTGCCTCTAAGAGATTCAGAAGACTAATGATTTAAGGTTAGGTAACATACAGCTCATATCTTATTAACGAAGTTTTACTATGAGCTATTTAGCTGGTGTTACCCTCCTATGGGCCTTCTCCTTTAGCCTGATCGGCGTTTACCTTGCGGGTCAGGTTGATTCTTGGTTCTCTGTTTTAATGCGTGTTGCCCTTGCTGGCGTCGTATTTCTTCCTTTCCTAAAGTTTCGCGGCGTATCACGTAAGCTGATCGCTAAATTGATGACTATTGGTGGTATCCAGCTTGGCCTGATGTACTGCTTCTACTATCAGTCTTTCTTACTGCTATCTGTTCCTGAAGTCCTTTTGTTTACCGTTTTCACGCCAATTTACGTCACGCTGATTTATGACTTTCTCAAAGGCCAATTCTCTCCGTGGTACCTAGTGACTGCGGCAATTGCGGTATTAGGCGCGGTATTCATTAAATTCGCAGGCATCAACGAAAACTTTTTAGTTGGCTTCCTCGTAGTGCAAGGCGCGAACCTGTGCTTTGCTATCGGTCAGGTGGGCTACAAGGTGGTAATGGAGAAGGAATCGACCGAGTTACCCCAGCGAACCATATTTGGTTACTTCTACTTAGGGGCGCTATGTGTCGCTTCGGTTGCTTTCATGCTACTGGGCAATCCAGAGAAACTACCCACCACCACACTTCAATGGGGAATCCTGATCTACCTTGGCTTGATTGCTTCGGGGCTGGGTTACTTTATGTGGAATAAAGGTGCATGCATGGTGAATGCTGGCGCACTGGCGGTAATGAACAATGCTTTGGTTCCTGTTGGCCTGGTGGTGAATATCCTGATTTGGAACAGAGATGTCGATTTGGTTCGATTGTCTATTGGTGGCGCCGTTATCTTGTTCTCTTTGTTCGTCAATGAGACTTGGGTGAAGAAGCGCGTAGCAAGATCCGCAAGCAACGCTTAGCTGATTTGAACGAGATGCATAAGCTAGCTCGGATAACCCCAAAAAGCAAAAGAGCGACCTAAGGTCGCTCTTTTTAAATCATCGCTGTAGCAATAAACCATTCGAATCAACTTCAGTGAATGTGATTATGGCTCACTACCTGAGTCTTGGTTGCAGTGAAGGCGACATCATCAAGTTGTAGATTGATGCGTTCAAGGTCACTTTCCAGTTTCTGGCTTTTCTTAAACAGCTTTTGCTGTTTCTTAATCATCTTCGCGAGCTTTTTGTTGTACTTCTCTTGTTTCTTAGCTGCTTTCTTCGCTTGTTTGAGTTCAGCTTTCTCATCACTACTCGCCTTCGCCATCAGTTTTTTCAACTTGGCTTTTTTCTGTGCTGCCTCTTTTTTTGCAAGCTCAGGAACAATATCAGTTGCGGCTGGATCGAACATTTGCACGCTAGGCTCAATTGTCTCGTTGATTTCTGCAAGCGATAGCTCTGGTGCAGGTAATGTTTCCGCTAACAGGCCGCATACGACTTTCTCTTCAACGGGTTTGTTTTGACAACCAATAGGTGGAATTGCGGTTGGTTTGCATAGATTCGCTTGATCCGCCGAAGAACGCGCACAAGAACGACACACGAACTTAGGTTCAGTCACCAAGCTGTGGATCTCGCCCAAGTGTTCAGTGATATCTCGACGGTTTAACTTACAAAAGCGTTTAGCCATGCTACAACTCCAGCTAAGAATAATAATGATTCTTAGTTAGATATACATCCGTAACGCGACTATCGCAAGTGTTAAATGGCAATTTATCGTATTTATGACGGGAAATTTTCTTAGCGTGTATCTAAGTTATTGATGCATCAATTAAGTCATTGATGCTTTCACATAGACGTCAAAGCGGTTCTTTTTGGTTTCTATCGCCATACTCGGTTTTTGCTCGTCTAACCAAGCTGCGTAATCCGGTCTTTTGACCACAACGCGCTTCGATGCCAATTTCATCGCCGGCTCAAATAGACCATCAGCATCCAGATCGGCACCCACCAAAGATTGGAATACGCGCATCTCTTTTTTAACCAAAGCCGATTTCTTTTTGTTCTCTGGGTGTGGGTACATTGGGTCTAGATACACCACGTCTGGTTGTTCGAAATCAGGATCGTTACTGAGTTTATCTAGCGCATCGTGACTCGAAGCGTGAATCAACTTCATACGTTCGCTAACCCAACCACCGATGTCTGGGTCTTGTTGCGCTCGCTGCAAGCCATCATCAAGCAGTGCTGCCACAACGGGGTGACGCTCGACCATTTGTACCTTACAACCTAGAGAAGCCAACACAAACGCATCGCGCCCTAAGCCCGCAGTGCCATCGAGGATAGTTGGCGTTGCACCTTTGTTTAAACCAGCGGCTTTGGCAATCGCCTGACCTTTACCACCACCAAACTTACGTCGGTGACCGACAGCGCCTCCCACTAAATCAACAAAGATAGCGCCAAGCTTAGGCTCATCGACTTTACGTAGCTCAAGTCGCTCACTAGTCAGTACCAAAGCAAAATCACAGCTTTCATCATGAGATAAGTTCCAGCGGGTCGCTAAGTCATTCAAATGATCGATTTGGGTAGCATCTTCACAAATCAGTTGTAGTTGCAAGGTCGTCTCCAACAGACAGTAGTATTCAAAACAAAAGAGGCAACCAGTTTACCTGATTGCCTCAACAATACATATTAGCGGTGAAAAGTATTCACAGCTAAAGTCGGCTTACCTAAACCAATAGCTCTGTCTCGCGCTCTTGCCTTAACTCTTCAACGAGCTCCGCCAGTGGCTTAGGTCGCCCTATGATGTAGCCCTGCGCGTAGTTCACACCAAGCTCGATCAACTTATCTATGATTTGAGTATTTTCAACGAACTCAGCCACGGTATGTTTACCCATCTGCTTAGCTAAATCATTGATCGAGCGAACCATCACATGGTCCATCTCATTGACATCAATATCACGTACAAACAAGCCATCGATCTTCACAATATCGACCGGCAGTTTTTTCAGATAACCAAACGACGATAGCCCTGAGCCAAAGTCATCCAGTGCAATCATGCAGCCGAGCTCTTTGATTCGAGTGAAGAATTTGATCGCCTGCTTCATGTTACTCATCGCAGCCGTTTCGGTGATCTCTAAACAAATCTTATGACACGGTATCGATGAATCACTCAGGCTATCTATCAAGAACTCGACAAACTCACGGTTACCCATCGAGTGACCGGAAAGGTTAATTGAACACATCCCCAACTCATCAATGATATCTGGTCGTTGTTCCAACCAACTCAAGGTTTGACCCACCACTTGGCGGTCAATCAAATGCGCGATGTTGTAGCGCTCAGAGGCTGGCATGAAGATCCCCGGAGAGATGTACTCACCTTTGATATTCTTGATACGTACCAAGATCTCAAAATGCATTTTTTCACTATTTTCATCTAGACCAAGAATGCGCTGAGCAAACAACTCTAAGCGGTCATTCGCCAAAGCCTCATGCACTAAGTTGACGCACTCCATCTCTAAGTGACGACGACGCAGGTCTTCATCATCTTGATGGTAAAGGTTATAACGGTTACGGCCTTCTTCTTTAGCCGCATGACAAGCCGCATCCGCCTGAGCATGCACCATCTGCGGTGAAGCCGCAGTATGGTCAATCAATCGAATGCCAATAGAGCAGGTCAGGTTGAGTCGAATATCATCCCACAAGAACGGATTCTCGCTCATCATCGAGATAATACTGCGACACACATTCACCGCATCTCGCTCAGTACAGTCTTTCATTAATACTGCAAACTCGTCACCGCCCATTCGCGCTAACACCGCATTATAAGGCAGTACATCTTCCAGCAATTTGGCGCTAAACATGATTGCGGCATCACCCGCTTCATGCCCTGCGGTGTCGTTCAGGACCTTCAACTGATCCAAGTCTAAGAACAACATTGCATGAGTTCGCATGTGACTCTCAACCTCTTTGAGCGCCTTTTGCAACTCTTGCTCAAAGTGGTTACGGTTGAAGGTATCGGTTAGCAGATCATAACGAGCTTGATACTCTAACTTTTCAGAGAGCTCGTGCGTTTCTGTTATGTCTTCCCCCACAATCAACAGCTGATCAGACTCCACTAGCGGGCGGATATTTTCTCGAATCCAGATCTTACTGCCGTCGGCATGACGATATTCGATATCACGACGCCATACCCCACGAATCTTATGTTGTGGTTGCAGCAAAATATGACGTGGAATCATCGCGTTCTCATCGACATAGAACTCTCGAGGGCGGTGCCCTAATAGTTGATCTAGCGGGTAACCTAGTAGCTGCTCCGCAAACTGGTTCACTTGTTGGATGCGGTTATTGCCATCGAGGGTAATCATCATCACCGGTTGTTTGTCGTAATATAACTTGAGGTTCGCTTCGCGCTGGAACAGTTTATTCTCAGCCAGCTTACGAGAGGTCACGTCACGCGCTTCAAACAGGAACTGAGTGTCTTCCTTCTCATTGCCTGGCATCGGCTTCAATGAAATATCCAACACCATCGCACCACGATCACGACACCACACCTCAGCTTCAAATCGTAAGGCTGGGTGTTCACTTTTAGTGATGAAATATTCACTTAGCACTTCTCGTGCAGAATCTTCCCAATGTTGATGTTGCTGCAGAGGTGTTCCCAGTTTATAGCCTTGGTTATAAAGCAGCTCATGTAGCTTGCTGTTACTCGACAACAACACACCGCCCTTATCAATAATCCCCATAAACTGCAGGCTTTGGTCGAATATCGACTCAAGCAGCAGCTGGCTTTGTCGGCTGGCACGTTCACTTTTCTTTAGGCGATTGAGGTAATACACCAAGGTCGCAATGACACACGACATAACCAAAAACAGCAAACCTATGGTGCGAATTTCATCGCGGTAGCGTACTAAAAATGACTTTGGCTTGTTGAGGAAGGTCACCGAGGCTTCATTCTCGGCACCCAAATCCCATCTTGAGATCTGTTGGTAATCAAGTTTGATTTCTGGCGCGCCAGCAACCACCAATGGCAATGGTGCCTTGGGGTTTTTCAGTACACTCAACAATACGCGCCCGGTGTCTCGGCCTTGCGTTTCTCCGCTTTGAATCACACCACCAATCGCACCAAAACCTAGCCCTAGATCGTGCACCATGTACAATGGAATTTGGGTCTTGATATTCAGTTTTCGCCAATCTTCATCAGTACTCACTCTGCCTTGTGCATCGCGGTAATACGCCCAAAACAGCAAGCTCTTGCCTAAGTCAGCACGTTGAGAAAATTTCATTAACTCTTGGTAGGAATCCGGCACATAGTGCTCAACGAGATCAGAAAAATCGGGATGAGTTTTGATGAACAAATCGATTTGAGAACGAATCGCCTCACCCGTGACCGAGTGATCAGTAACAATGTAGATTTTCTTTACGGTCGCTTGAAGACGCTTAACCAGCTCAATATTGCCAACTAAGTCGATATCTTCGGTGATGCCCGTCGCGTTCAAACCTTCGATCATTTCAGGGGAGAAATTGTTGATGCCGCCAAAGATGACTGGCGTATCTTTGAGATCGGGGGCGAGACGCTTCATTAGATTCAGTGCATTATTATCACTCACCACAACTGCAGCGAATTCTTCATGCAGTAACTTGGTGTGATAAAGCTGATACACGCGCTCTAGGTATTCTGGGTTTTGAGATCGTTTGCTATCAAGGTAAACGACACGATAAGACAGACCATCACGATCGAGCTCATCTGATAATCCTTTATGGAAATCATCTGTCCAGAAAAAGCCTTGGTGGTAGGAGTGGATCACCAATACATCCTTTGTCTGAGCTGAAGCAAACACACTCCAACACATCACAATAAAAAATAACGAAAATCGCACTGAATTCACCCTAACCCTATAGTTACTGCTAATATTATCACCCTTGGCTATGATGTGTACTCAGGCCGGTATGTTTTTCATTCAATCTAAGGATTATGCATGTCCACAACCACAGCTCGTCTCGATGATCTAGACCGTGCCATCCTCAAAACCTTGATGGAAGATGCACGTACTCCTTATGCTGAAATGGCAAAGCAGTTCGATGTCAGCCCTGCGACGATTCACGTTCGTATCGAAAAGATGAGATCGGCCGACATTATTGAGCGTACCGAGGTTGTGGTAAACACCAAAAAACTGGGGTACGACGTGTGTTGCTTTATTGGTATCAACCTCAATGCAGCTAAAGATTACCACTCAGCGATCGCCAAGCTGAATGCTTTAGATGAAGTGGTTGAGGCGTACTACACCACTGGAGCTTACAATATCTTTGTAAAGCTGATGTGTAAGTCGATTGAAGAGCTGCAGTTTGTATTGATCGATAAGCTGCAAGCAATCGATGAAGTTCAGTCGACAGAGACTCTGATTTCATTACAGAACCCTATCAACCGCAACGTTAACCCATAATCATTTGATAAATAGATACAAAAAGAGCCTCACAAGGAGGCTCTTTTTACATTCTTATCAGCACAATATTAAGCACTGATACCCGCATGGCGCAGCATTGCGTCGATTTGTGGCTCACGACCACGGAAGCGTTTGAACAGCTCCATAGGCTCTTCACTGCCACCCATTTCAAGGATGTTATTCAGGAAGCGATTACCCGTTTCAGTGTTGAAGATACCTTCTTCTTCAAATGCTGAGAACGCATCTGCCGATAGCACTTCTGCCCATAGGTAGCTGTAGTAACCTGCGCTGTAACCACCAGCGAAGATATGACCAAAGCTGTGTGAGAAACGGTTCCAATCAAGGCTTGGCAGTACCGACACCTTAGATTTCACGTCCGCTAGCGTTTCTAGTACGCGAGCACCCACTTCTGGGTCGTATTCTGTGTGCAGTGTAAAGTCAAACAGGCCAAGCTCTAACTGACGCAGAATAAACATCGCAGATTGGAAGTTCTTCGCTGCCAGCATCTTCTCTAGCATCTCTTTTGGTAATGCTTCACCCGTTTCGAAGTGACCAGAGATAAACGACAGCGCTTCTTCTTCCCAACACCAGTTCTCTAGGAACTGACTTGGTAGCTCAACCGCATCCCAAGGCACGCCGTTGATACCCGCAACTGCGCCCGCTTCAACTTGCGTTAGCATGTGGTGGATACCGTGGCCAAACTCGTGGAACAGAGTCACTACTTCATCGTGAGTAAATAGCGCAGGCTTATCACCAACTGGCTTGTTGAAGTTACACGTTAGGTAAGCGACAGGTGTTTGTAGCTCGCCAGATTCAGTAATGCGACGACCACGACAGTCATCCATCCAAGCGCCACCACGTTTGTGCTCACGTGCGTATAGGTCTAGGTAGAAGCTACCGCGCAGTGCTCCTGTCGCATCAAAGATATCAAAGAAGCGCACTGACTCATGCCATGTGTCGACGCCTTCACGCTCTGTTACCGACATACCAAACACACGATTCAGTACCTCAAACAGGCCTGAAACCACATTAGATTCTGGGAAGTAAGGACGAAGTTCTTCATCAGAGATCTCGAACAGGTTCTGCTTCTGCTTTTCGCTGTAGTAAGCGATGTCCCAAAGATTTAGTTCAGAAACTCCAAACTCTTTTTCAGCAAACTGACGCAGTTCTTCAACTTCGCGTTCACCTTGCGGTTTTGCTTTTACTGCTAGGTCGTTTAGGAAACCAAGTACTTGGTCTGGCGTTTCAGCCATTTTGGTCGACAGTGATTTTTCGCTGTAAGTGCTGAAACCTAGCATACGAGCGATCTCGTGACGCAGTTTAAGCTGCTCTGTGATGATCTCAGTGTTGTCCCATTTGCCTGCATTTGGACCGCGATCTGAAGCACGAGTTACGTAAGCTTCGTACAACTCTTTACGTAACGCTTGGTTATCACAGTAAGTCATCACAGGTAGGTATGATGGGATATCTAGAGTCAGTAGGTAACCTTCTTGCTCTTTAGATTCGGCCGCCGCTTGAGCTGCCGCCAGTGCCGATTCAGGCATACCCGCCAGTTCAGCTACGTCTGTGATCTGTTTGCTCCAACCCATGGTTGCATCAAGCACGTTGTTTGAGAATTGAGAGCCTAGCTCAGACTGACGCTTGCTGATCTCACCGTAACGGTGCTGTTCGTCAGCTGGCAGGCCAATGCCTGACAGCTCGAAGTCACGCAGTGCATCGGTAATGGTTTTTTGTTGAGCTCGGTTCAGTGCAGAGAATGCTTCGCTCGCCTTGATCGCTTTGTACGCTTCAAACAAGCCTTTGTGTTGGCCAACCCAAGTGCCGTACTCAGACAGTACTGGTAGGCAGCTCTCATACGCTTCACGCAGTTCGTCGCTGTTCACAACAGAGTTCATGTGGCTTACTGGTGACCAAATACGGCCTAAACGATCATCCACTTCTTCAATCGGAGCAACGAGGTTGTCCCAGCTTGGCGAAGTATTACCTTCAAGTACTTGTTCTATCTTGTTGCGACACGCTTCAATCACTTGCTCAACCGCTGGCTTAACGTGCTCAGGTTTGATTTGTGAAAACGGAGGTAAGTCCGTGAAGGTTAATAGCGGATTAGACATATAAACATTCCTTTGGCTTTAGAGACTTTCGTCTTTTTTGTAATGAGGTCGTCTTACAGTCATCAGGCTCAGGTTCGCCCTAAAAAAATCACCTGCGAATAGTTATTAAATAGTGCCCAATAAGGCAAATTTCAATAGTAGAACCAATAACTAACCACATATTGCGAACGACTGCTCCTGAATTGTTCGAGAATTTATGGTCCATTGAGGGTTATAATGGTCTGATTAACCCCACCTACACTAACCACACTCTAAATCGAGAGTGTTACGAGAGTTTAATTTGTTAAGTTATCGCCACAGCTTCCACGCAGGTAACCATGCCGACGTAGTAAAGCATATCGTACAGAGCCTTATTCTTAATTCTTTGAAACAGAAGGATAAGCCTTTTGTTTATCATGACACTCACTCTGGTGTAGGTCGTTACGACTTAACGCATGAATGGTCTGAAAAAACCGGTGAATACAAGCAAGGTATTGCTCGTGTGTGGGAGCAAAAAGACCTCCCTGAAGACATTCAAAGCTACCTTGAGTCTATCTCAACACTAAACAACGGCGACAAGCTGCGTTATTACCCGGGTTCACCACGTGTTGCACGTGCTCACCTGCGTGACCAAGACCGCATGGTACTGACCGAGCTTCACCCGGCCGATCACCCTCTGCTTGAGCAAGAATTCCACCGCGATCGTCAGGTATCTATCTACAAAGAAGATGGCTTCCAACGCTTAAAAGGCAGCCTACCACCAAAAGAACGTCGTGGTTTAGTACTGATCGACCCGCCTTACGAGCTTGCAAAAGAGTACCGTGATGTCGTGACTGCAATCGCTCAAAGCCACAAGCGCTGGGCAACCGGTATCTACGCAATTTGGTACCCGGTAGTAAACCGCTGTGATATCGAAGATATGATCGAAGGTCTCGAAAGCTTAGGCATCAACAAAATTCTACAAATCGAACTTGGCGTATCACCAGACACCAACGAGCGTGGCATGACAGCATCAGGCATGATCGTGATTAACCCGCCTTGGAAGTTAGAAAGCCAAATGAAAGAGATTCTTCCATTCTTGAAGGAAGCAATTGCGCCGGCGACCGGTCATTTCAAAGTAGAGTGGATCGTACCCGAGTAATCTCGAATCCATATCATAGACTGAAGAATCTTCAACAGACTGTGATGTGGACGAATAAATTTTAAACAGGGAGATTGAGTTCAACCGATCTGCCCTCAATATAATAATTAGACAATTTAAGAATCTATAGGACGTAGGTATCCGGTGCTCTCACTGTGACTACAACCTTCAATAAATGGAGAAAGTAATGGCGACTCATTTTGATTACATCTGTATCGGCGGCGGCAGCGGCGGCATCGCATCAGCAAACCGCGCAGCAATGCACGGTGCAAAAGTTGCACTTATCGAAGCTCAAGACCTTGGTGGTACTTGTGTAAACGTTGGTTGTGTTCCTAAAAAGGTAATGTGGCACGGCGCTCAAGTTGCTGAAGCGATCAATCTATACTCTGAAGATTACGGCTTCGACGTTGACGTAAAAGGCTTCAACTGGAGCAAATTGGTAGAAAACCGCCAAGCGTACATTGGTCGTATCCACCAATCTTACGATCGCGTACTGGGTAACAACAAAGTAAACGTAATCAAAGGCTTTGCTAAGTTCGTTGACGAGAAGACGGTTGAGGTGAATGGTGAACACTACACTGCAGATCACATCCTGATCGCGGTAGGTGGTCGTCCAACCATTCCAAACATCCCAGGCGCAGAGTACGGCATCGACTCAAACGGCTTCTTCGACCTAATGGAGCAACCTAAACGTGTTGCTGTTATCGGCGCGGGATACATCGCAGTTGAGATCGCAGGCGTACTAAGTGCACTTGGCACAGAAACACACCTATTCTGCCGTAAAGAATCACCACTACGTAGCTTCGATCCAATGATCATCGAAACGCTAGTAGAAGTAATGGAAGCAGAAGGTCCAACACTTCATACGCACTCAGTGCCTAAAGAAGTGGTGAAAGAAGCGGATGGCACACTGACTCTACACCTAGAGAACGGCAACACTCAAAACGTTGACCACCTAATTTGGGCTATCGGTCGCCACCCAGCAACTGACGCGATCAACCTAGCATCAACTGGCGTTGAGACGAACGACCGTGGCTATATCAAGGTAGACGAGTTCCAAGCGACTAACGTTCCGGGCATCTACTGTGTTGGTGACATCATGGAAGGCGGTATCGAGCTAACTCCTGTAGCAGTTAAAGCAGGTCGTCAGCTTTCTGAGCGTCTATTCAACGGTCAAACCAACGCGAAGATGGACTACAAGCTAGTTCCTACTGTTGTATTCAGCCACCCACCTATCGGCACGATCGGTCTAACGACTCAAGAAGCTGAAGAGCAGTACGGCAAAGACAACATCAAGGTTTACACATCTGGCTTCACTGCGATGTACACAGCAGTCACCAAGCACCGTCAACCTTGTAAGATGAAGCTAGTATGTGCTGGCGAAGAAGAGACTGTAGTTGGCCTACACGGCATCGGTTTCACTGTTGATGAAATGATTCAAGGCTTCGGCGTTGCAATGAAGATGGGCGCAACCAAAGCAGACTTCGACTCTGTTGTGGCGATTCACCCAACGGGCAGCGAAGAATTCGTAACTATGCGTTAATCAACACCTTTAGTTGATACTTTTAAAAAGCAGTCCTTGGGACTGCTTTTTTTATGCCCGCTTTGAACCTTGGTTCTCGATTCGACGTAACACCAATATCCACCTAACTAGAAAAATGGAGTTTGTGATGAATCTACTAATTGAATCATTTGAAGGCGGGATTTACTTGGCTTACCAAATCGTTGGTAAGCAAAAGCAGTTAATTAAAGACGACCACCAGCACCCAATGAAATTTTTGAGTGTCAATCAAGCACGTGACCACTTTAGTGATCAAGGTGTGGCGTCGGCAACTCTAATTCATAACAGTGCTTATGACGAAATGTGTGGTGAACACTGTGGTAGCACACAACCGTTCGAGATTGATTTGAAGTGGAGTTAAATCAACTTCAAATCAGTCGTGATAAAAATAGAAAGGCTTGCACTAATGCAAGCCTTTTTCTTTTGGGTCATATTTATTATCGTGCAGTGCGTTTTTGTCTGCGTTTAATGTTTTGCTCTTTCACGACAAAGTCGAACAGCGGAGCAAACAGGTTAGCAAACAAGATAGCGAGCATAATGCCCTCTGGATAAGCAGGATTGAGCACTCGGATACCGACCGTCATTACACCAATCAAGATCCCGTAAGCCCACTTACTCTGATTAGTGAACGCCGCGGAAACCGGATCCGTTGCCATAAAGAAGGTACCAAATGCAACACCACCCAACACGAAGTGCCAGTAGAACGGCATCGAGAACATCGAGTTAGTCTCTGAGCCAATCCAGTTCATTAAGCTCGACGTCACCACCAGACCAACAATCACACCTGCTACAATGCGCCAAGAAGCAATCTTCATCACAATCAGAATCACACCCGTTAGCATGATCAGCAGTGAAGACACTTCGCCCATCGAACCTGGAATATTACCGATGAAGGCATCCATCCAAGTGATCGCCTCACCTGTCATGTTGTTGATGAGTGACGAACTACCGCCTTCATACCATTGGCTCAGCGGTGTCGCGCCTGAATAGCCGTCAGCGGCAACCCATACTAAGCCACCCGACATGTTGGCAGGATAAGCGAAGTAGAGAAAAGCCCGACCTGCGAGCGCAGGGTTAAGGAAATTTCGTCCAGTCCCTCCGAACAGCTCTTTGGCAACAACGATACCAAAGGTGATACCTAATGCGGCTTGCCATAGCGGAATGGTTGGCGGGAGGATTAGTGCAAACAGCACCGAGCTAACAAAGAAACCCTCGTTAACTTCATGTTTTCGAACAACAGCAAACAACACCTCCCAAAAGCCACCAACCACAAATACCGTGGCATAAACGGGTAAGAAATAGAGAGCACCGAGAAACATCTGGCTTCCCCATCCACTGGAGACTATAGCGTCAGCACTACCAAACGCCCACGATAAGCGCCAACTGCTGTCAATGATAGAGGCTAGCTCGGCGCCAGAATAGGTAGCAGTCAAACCCATCACGGCTTGCTGACCTACGTTGTACATACCCCAGAACATTGCGGGAAAAGTTGCTAGCCACACCAGAATCATGATGCGTTTGAGGTCTATGCTGTCTCGAACATGGGTTATGCCGCGGTTTACGTTGCCGGGCGTGTAAAAGATGGTCGCAAAAGCCTCATACACTGGGTAAAGCTTTTCGTACTTACCACCCGCTTCGAAGCGCGGAGCCACGTCTTCTAATCGTTTTTTCAAACTCATAATCTCAATCACCTTATTGCTTGAGTTATGGTTTTCTACGCATCAACGGCTCTATTTGAACAACTTTTAACGATATTTAATCAAATTCGTTTTGAAGAAGTAGACATCAAGAACTTAGACCAACATTGAAAAAGAAAGATGTAAAAACAACAAAGCCCCAGCGATGGCTGAGGCTTGTTTGGTATTACTGCATGTCGGAGTTACTTCACACACATCACGTTAAGCAATGAAGAGCCTTTCAATTGGTTTACGTTACCGTTGGTAAACAGACCTTTCTTATCTGCGCCCCAGTAAGGTAGGTGCATTGGCCAGTTCTGTTTCTCCATTACCTTCGAACCTAAGATGCTCTGCCATTGTTTTTCAGTCATCAGCTTCATGTTGACCTGCTGACACACTAACTCAGCACTGGCGTAATCTAGGCGACTCCAAGGCTTACCTTGCTCCATGTAGAACTGTTGTTGATGATCTAGAAGGTAAGGTATCGCATATTGGCTACCCGCTACGTCTGCTTTCACGCGAATCTCGATCTCTAGATCATTATCTGATCTCGCGTTACCACTTGGTAGCGTCTGAATAGCAGCAGCGCTCGTCACCACAGCCGCTTGCTTGGCAGCCACAGGTTTCGATACAGGTTTAGCTTCTACTTTTGGTTTTACAGGAGCCTTAGACTTCACCGTTTTTGGTTCTGCCGTTTTTGCAACGATAGGTCGTGATGAAGTTTTCGACTTATCGACCATACGAATAAAGGCTTCACCGTAACCAGGAACCTTACGTACTTGAGCTAGGTCTTTCCTTGCATCAGAAAAGGTCGAGTAAGGGCCGATTAAGCAACGGTAGTCACCACCTTCAGGCTTCATCCAAACATTAGTCGAGATCTTTTCATATAGAGGTTTTGCACGGCTCAGTGACAAAGGCTTGTTCAGCAGGCCACATTGAACCCAGAACAGTTCGTTATCTGAATGACGTTTAGGTGCCTTGCTACCCCAAACTCCTTTACCAATCGGACATGACTGCTCTAGCTGTGGTAATTGATTGGTGCTTGCCTGAGTAGCATCACATAGAACCGATTCTGCACTAACTTGGCTCGATACCAAAAGGGATGCAGCGATAAGCCCCATACGATAATTTCTCATCACAGCACGACATACAGCATTCATTGTCAATTTCATAACCACCACTTAAACCCTTACGGGTTAATTATTACCGAATCAATGTCGATAAAATATGAATTCCATTTTAAGTATTATTGACAGTATCAATGATACTAAGTTCCAGATCCATTAAGCAAAAAAAGAGCCGTAATTGCTTACGGCTCTTAGTTTAGTGACTTTTTTTTCTAAAAATCAAACCGCGCTATCACCCTTTATAAATTTTAGGGTTAAACACGTCACGTAACCAGTCGCCTAGTAGGTTAATAACTAGAACTAATGTTACCAAAAGCACACCTGGGAATGCCGTGATCCACCATGCTCCTGAGAAAATGTAGTTAAAACCAGTACTGATCAGGGCACCGAGTGACGGTTGGTCTACCGGAAGGCCTAAACCTAGGAAAGAAAGTGCCGCTTCTGACATGATGGCATTTGCCACCTGTACCGTAGAGATAACCAAAATCGGTGATAAACAGTTAGGCAGAATATGGCGGAACATGATGCGAGGCGCTCTAAAGCCCATCACACGTGCCGCTTCTACGTACTCTTTCTTCTTCTCTGCCAATACCGATGCACGAATCGTTCGAGCGTACTGCGGCCATTCGGCAATACCGATGATCACCACCAGCATAACAACGGCATATTGCGCGTAGAAGTCACTACCGAAACTCGCCTTAAAGATAGCCGAGACAATGATCGCAACCATCATGGTTGAGAACGAAAGCTGAACATCGGCAAAACGCATCAGGAAGCTATCGATACGACCACCGAAGTAACCCGCAGACAGACCAATGATGATACCTAGAGTCAGCTGAAGGCCAACCGCTAAGAAACCAATCGTCAATGAAAGACGAGAGCCATAAAGCATGGTCGATAAGATGTCACGACCTTGCTCATCAGTACCCAGTAAGAAACGTTCTTCGCCGTCTTCCATCCAAGATGGTGGCAACTCAGAATCCATGATGTCGATAGACGTCACGTCATACGGGTCTGTTGGTGCTAGAATCGGTGCCGCTAATGCCATAACAAGGAAAGCTGCAAAGATAGCGAAGCTGACCATTGCCACTTTATCGCGTAAGAAGTAGTACAGAATGTCTGACTGCTTGAATCGCTCCCAACGAGATGGAGCTGTTGTTGTGTGTTCCATGGTTATGCTCCTTTCCCTGTAATGTTCACTGTTGGGTTAATGATGCCGTAAAGCAGGTCAACAATGGTGTTCGTTACTACGAAGATCAGGCCAACGAAGATAACGTATGCGGTAATCAGTGGTGTATCCACTCGGTTAATCGCTTCAAGGAATAGGAAGCCGGTGCCCGGCCACTGGAATACAGTTTCAGTAAGAATGGTGTAAGCCACCATAGTACCGATTTGAACACCACCTACCGTTAATACTGGCAGCATTGTGTTTTTCAAAGCGTGTTGGTAGTAAATCTTGTTCAGCGCTAGGCCTTTTGCTTTACCAAACTTGATGTATTCAGAGCTAAGAACCTCTAGCATTTCAGAACGTACTAGACGAATGAATAGCGGCAGCATGATAGATGCTAGAGCAATACTCGGCAGTACTAAGTGCGCAAGGCCATCTATCGTTAAGAAGCCAGACTCCCAACCAAACCAGTTTGCGGTCTCACCACGTCCAAACGACGGCAGCCAACCTAACTCAATAGAGAATACATACATCAACATGATTGCGGTTAAGAAAACAGGCACAGAAATCCCGATACTACTGCCCGCCATCACCAGTTTAGTGAAGAAGCTTTTTGGGTGTATTGCAGAATAAACGCCAAGTGGAATCGACAGACAAACAATGATCAGAGAAGCGCCGAACACAAGTTCAAGCGTTGCGACTAGTTTATCTAAGATTACGTCCACAGCAGGGCGTTTAAAGAAATATGAAGTACCAAGATCACCTTGTAGAGCTGCGCCCACAAAGCGAGTGTATTTTGTAATGAAGGGATCATTTAAGCCGAGTTCATCACGCAGCGCTTGACGCTCCGATTCTGAAACAGATTGACCGACTAACTCACGCAACGGGTCGCCCAGGTTATCCTGAATGGCAAACGCCACCAAACTGATCACAAACATCACTATCAGTGCCTGAAACAGGCGCTTGACCAGAAACGTAACCATTCCTTGCCCCTTATCTATCCATGACTATCTAATCGAAATCCGCGACTAGATAACAAAATTCAGTCTTAAAAAAGGTATTTAGCCAGACTGAAGGAAGACCAAATACCGAAACTTAAATCTATTTCTTAATAATTTGAGAGCCTGAAAAGCTTCAGGCTCTCGATTCTAGCAAGCTAGATTATTTTACAACTAGGTCGCCGAAGTAAGGCATAACCATTGGGTTTACTACGTCTGCTGCACCTACGTTAGACTTCGCGCCCCACGCTTCACTTTGCCAGTGTAGCGGTACGAATGCTGCGTCGTTGTACAGTGTTGCTTCAACGCCTTTCAGCATTTCAGCACGCTTAACTGGGTCAGTTTCAGTGTTAGAAGCTTCTACAATCGCATCCATTTCTGGGTTTGAGTAACCAGAACAGTTGTATTGACCACGGCCAGTCTCTTCGTTACGAGTCATAGTTAGGAACTCGTTGAAGTTAGCTGAATCTTCAGTATCTGAGTGCCAGCCGATCATCATCATGTCTGCTGAACATAGGTCAAACTCAGGCCAGTACTGTGCTTTAGGCATAGTCTTAAGATCAACTTTGATACCAATCTTAGACAGCATTGCCGCAGACGCTTGCGCTACTTTCGCATCGTTCACGTAACGGTTGTTTGGTGCCATCATAGTTAGCGTAAAGCCATCTTCGTAGCCCGCTTCTTTCATCAGCTTTTTCGCTTTTTTCAGATCGTAACGAGGAACTAGGTCTTCGTTGTGACCCGCGTAGCCTGTTGGGCTTTGCTGACCAGCGGCTGTTGCGAAGCCTTTCATGATTTTCTTAACGATACCTTCGTTGTTGATTGCGTGAACAATCGCCTGACGAACGCGAACATCTTTTAGAGCTTCGTTGCTGTTTTGGTTCATTTGGAACGTGATGATACGAGTACCAGGTAGCGTTACTAGATCGATGTTCTTAGCGTTTTTAACACGCTTGTGATCGTTTGGTGCTACTGGGTGAATCATATCAACGTCGCCAGAAAGAAGTGCTGCAACACGTGTCGCGTCTTCTTTGATTGGCACAAGTGTTAGCTTGTCTACGTTACCTTCAGTTTCTGTATCCCAGTAATCGTTGAAACGTTCGAACGTTACTTTAACGCCTTGCTCACGCTGCGTTACGATGAAAGGACCAGTACCTGAAACGTTAGTCGAAGCAAACGAGTTACCGTGCTTAACTAGCTCAGACTTGTCTTTACCTTCCGCTGTTTGGCCAGAGTAGAACTTGCTGTCCATTGGGAAGATGTAAGTTGCTGTTTGTAGTACTAGTGGGTAAGCCGCTTTTGATACTAGCTCAACTGTGTAGTCATCCACTTTTACCATTTTTTCGTATGGCGTGAAGATAGACTTAAAGTCTGGAGAAGCTTGTAGACGTTCAAAAGTCCACACAACATCATCAGCAGTCAGTTCGTTACCAGAGTGGAATTTCACACCTTTACGTAGGTTGAAACGGAAAGTCGTTTCATCAACACGCTCCCAGCTAGATGCTAGGCGGCCTTCAAAATCCATCTCTTTTGTGAAACGTACTAGAGGGTCAAACACCATGTGAGACATTTGCAGTGTGCCACCAGACAGCTGCTCGTGCGGGTCAAGTGATACAGGGTCAGCTGCGTAGCCAACGGTAATATCTGCTGCTGCTGCACTAAAGCTTAGGCCAGCTGCCATTAAAGCTACTGCTAATTTGCTTTTCATGGTTTTCATTGCATAACTCCTTCATGCGGGAATCCAGATCCCTAGTTGTTGTATTTGCGTCTGTTTATTGTTTTTAGCAAGCTAAACTCCAGCCTGCTGATTTTTATACCGCGGCTTGTGCCACTGCTTTTTCTTCTCTTAAACCTGTAAATTCAGGCATTAAAGAAATTAGGTGTTTGCTGTACTCATGCTGAGGCGATTGGAATAGCTGCTCGGTTGGCGCGACTTCCAATAGTTCTCCCATTTGCATCACACCAACACGGTCACACATTTGGCGAATAACCGGTAAATCGTGACTGATGAACAGCATGGTTAGGTTTAGCTCATCTTGTAAGTCTTTTAGTAGGTTAAGGATCTGAGCCTGTACCGACACATCCAGTGCCGAGGTAGGTTCATCACAAATCAAAAGACGAGGGCGAGTTGCCAAAGCGCGAGCGATAGAAATACGCTGACGTTGGCCACCTGAGAATTCGTGTGGGTACTTAACCCCGGCCATTACGCCTAAACCAACGTGCTCTAGCAGGTCGTTCACGATCTGACGAGTTTCATTCTCGTTACGCGTAAGTTTATGGAATCGGATAGGTTCAGCAATGATGTCGAATATCTTCATTCGAGGGTTCATTGATGTGTAAGGGTTTTGGAAAACCATCTGCATTTGACGACGCATAGGGCGACGTTCTTTTTCAGATTTAAGACCAGTAAGATCAACGCCTTCAAACGTTACCTTGCCTGAATTCGGTGCGTACAAGCCAGCAATCACACGAGCAATCGTTGATTTACCTGAACCTGATTCACCTACTAAGCCAAACGTCTCACCTTCATGCACTTCAAAGCTCACGTTGTTTGATGCTTGAACGTACTCACGACGACTCTCAAAGAAAGAATCTTTGGTGGTAAAGCGTAAGTGCACGTTTTCAACATTCAACAATGGGCCAGTGTAATCACGGTGATCTTGGCTTTGGCCTAACCAGTGGTTTTTCACATCTAGAGGCTCCATCTCGTGCGCTTCTTCGATGTAGCTCACAAGAGGGAAACGATCAAGTTTACGGTCTGAACGTGGAACCGCTGAGATAAGACTGTGTGTGTATGGGTGTTCAGGAGTACCAAGGACTTTCGCCGTCGGGCCAAACTCAACTAAGTCACCACGATACATAACGGCTACGCGGTCGGTAACGTTTGATACCACGCCCATGTCGTGCGTGACCAACATACAACCTACGTTTTTCTTAATACATAGATCGCGAATCAAACCTAAGATTTGATCTTGAATAGACACATCCAGTGCCGTCGTTGGTTCATCTGCGATGATAAGGTCAGGTTCACCAGCCAATGCGATCGCGATAACCACACGCTGACGCATACCGCCAGAGAACTGGTGTGGGTACTGCTTTAAACGGTTTTCAGGTTGTGGGATACCCACTTGGTTCATCAAGTCTAATGAACGCTGGTAGGCTTCTTGATCCGAAACCTTCATGTTGGCATGAATCGTCTCTTTTAACTGCTGTTCTACTGTGAATAGAGGGTTAAGAGACGTCATTGGATCTTGGAAGATAAAACCAATCTTTGAGCCGCGAACAGAACGCATCTGTTCAGGAGATAAGCCAGAGACTTTTTCGCCATCCAGAAATACCTCGCCGCTAGCAATGCGGCCGGGAGGGCTCAGCAAATCGATCACAGCATTACCTACTGTTGATTTACCTGCACCAGACTCGCCTACAACACCAACGATCTCACCACGTTCGATGTTGAACGAAAGCGATTTAACTGCGGCGTGAACTCCATGACGAGATGGGTATTCGATACGAAGATTTTTTACTTCTAAAAGTGACATTACCAGACCTCTACTGCTTTGGCAGCTTTCTGCCCTGTCTGCAAAATTGAATCCATTCTTACCAGAATATTGTTCTGATATTTTATACGGTTGACAATTTGGCAAATAATTCACAGAAAAGCAACAAAAATAGGATAAAAAGTCGACATTAAACGCTTAGCAAGCAAAAGTGCCACATAACTATTCACCCAGAGAGCATATAGTAAGAAAAATCAACATTATATTATCGGCAAGAAATACTCACAAACTCCTTACCACTGCTTACTTGTAGAGTTAAACCTGTGCTTCAAAGCAGATCTCACTACCATTCAATAAAAACAAATAATTATTCCAAAAAAACAATTAACACTATAGAAACAAACGCTAACTTTGTTAATTTAAACAAATAAAACAACTAGATACACGCCAAGTAACCATACATTTAACCATTTGTATTTTTTTGATAAATACAAACCAGAGAAACGAAAGGCTTAATAAATCTGAGGAGTTTTGAACGACCAAATGCGTAGAAAGCTGTCAAATACATGGGTTAGTGAGCAGATTAAGGGCCAAATTCAACTTTTCACAAAAATCTCTAGACCAGACCTATTAATTTGTCGAATTATTGAGTGGTTATTTTATATAAAATTAGATATAGATCTTTCCGTTTGATAAATGAACTACCTCCATACAGACGTAATAATCGAGGAGATCGAAGGTGGGATTCTTGCTTCTAAAAGGAGTTTATTAAAGAGGAGCGAGTCGAACTGGACCAATTCAACACTGTGAGAAGCAATAATTGAAGAATACTGACACGACATATGCAACAAAGCCCATAATTTCTGATGATGCTTCTTAAGTGAGCGGTGAAGATACATTCTTTGAACATCAGGCGAACCCATTTGGGTTCCTATCTAGTGATCTACAGATGAAAAAAAAGCTCATCATTTCTGATGAGCTTTCATAAAGGCGGTCAGTGAAGAGACATCCTTTGAACATCAGGCGAACCCCACTTGGGTTCCAACCTGTGATCTACAGATGAAAAAAAGCTCATCATTTCTGATGAGCTTTCTTAAGGTGGTCGGTGAAGAGGGATTCGAACCCCCGACCCTCTGGTCCCAAACCAGATGCGCTACCAAGCTGCGCTATTCACCGAGACATTTCGTTTGATTTCTCAAACTGGGAACTTCAAAGAAGTTACCAAAATTAATGGGGTGGCTAACGAGATTCGAACTCGCGACCACCGGAATCACAATCCAGGGCTCTACCAACTGAGCTATAGCCACCACTAATTTTTTATATAACCGCTTAAAAGCGATTATTGAAATAGTGGTCGGTGAAGAGGGATTCGAACCCCCGACCCTCTGGTCCCAAACCAGATGCGCTACCAAGCTGCGCTATTCACCGACTAATTTTGTATCGATTCTTGGGATAGTGAATCAACACAGGAAGCCGAAGCTACCGATATTTTATAAAGAAAGAATGGGGTGGCTAACGAGATTCGAACTCGCGACCACCGGAATCACAATCCAGGGCTCTACCAACTGAGCTATAGCCACCATTATTTCTTTTGTGCCAATTTCTCACTTACCGAAGTAAGAGACCGGATGGCGCGCCTGAAAGGATTCGAACCTTCGGCCTTTGGCTCCGGAGGCCAACGCTCTATCCAGCTGAGCTACAGGCGCATGCCCTGTCGGCGGAGTGGAATAATACGTATATCACCCAATGCCGTCTAGTACTTTTTTAACTTTTTTTTCTGTTTGGTCTCTTTTTCGACAGTTAATATGTGATAAACCCCTTATTTGAGTACTACAACCCGCCACAGCTTATAAGTTGTTGTTTATTGCAACAACTTATCGGGATATAATCACCCATTATTTACATTGGTTTAACAGTTGCTCTTTGCTGGTTAAAGCCAAAACACCCTTCCAACACTATAAATTGGTAAGCATGTACTTACCTTGGGAATGTAAAGTGAGTTTAATGGATATGTCTCGTCGAATTTTAAGCGTTGTCATCGCAGTTTTAACCTTTTCAACTGGCGCAATGGCTGCAGGCCTTAGCGAAGCGGAGCAAGATGCAATTGCTGAACGCATCAAACCAGTTGGCCAAGTTTACCTAGTCGGCAGCGAGCCAGTAGCCGCAGAACCAACAGGCCCTCGTGATGGCGCAGCAGTTTACGGTACCTTTTGTATCGCTTGTCACGCATCTGGCGTAAGTGGCGCACCTAAAACAGGTGATGCTGGAGATTGGGGCCCTCGTATTGCTCAAGGTCGCGACATCCTAGCTGACCACGCAATCAACGGTTTCAATGCGATGCCAGCGAAAGGTTCATGTATGGACTGTTCAGACGATGAAATCAAAGATGCTATCGAGCACATGATTGCCGGTCTGTAATTTACCGATCTGTAATTAAAAATGCCAGATTCAAAAAAGGTGACCTCATGGTCACCTTTTTTATTGGCTTATAATATAGTGCTATTAAAGCTGAGCTTTATTTCTTGTTGAACATCGCACGAATATTGGCAATGTGTGCCTGCCCTTTTTCCATTCTTTCTTCAGCGGATTGAGGCTTCTTAACGCTTTCCCACTCCACATCATCGTGCGGCAGCTCATCAAGGAAGCGGCTTTGTGTTGGCTTTATTAATTCACCATATTGACGACGTTCACGACACTTAGTAAAAGTCAGCTCTTTCTGCGCTCGAGTAATCCCCACATACATAAGACGACGTTCTTCTTCTACGTTGCCTTCATCAACACTGGTTTGGTGCGGCAAGATGCCCTCTTCTGCTCCCATCAGGAATACATACGGGAACTCTAGGCCTTTCGATGCATGCAATGTCATTAATTGGACTTGATCTGCATCGTCATCATCCTCACCACGCTCCATCATGTCGCGCAGCGTTAAACGTTGAACCACCTCGCGCAGGGTTTTCTCTTCTTTGTCGTAATTGTCACCCTCAAGATCGGCCACAATCCAACTATAGAGATCAGAGACGTTCTTCATTCGCATTTCAGCGGCTTTCGGGCTCGCTGAGGTTTCGTACAACCAATCTTCGTAGTTGATGTCACGAACCAAAGAACGAACGGCTTCAACCGTATTACCACGCTCTGCATTGTCTGAGATACGAACAATCCAGTCACCGAAGCGGCGAAGATTTTCTAAACCACGCCCGGTCAGTGTCTGCTCTAAGCCCATCTCAAAACTGGCTTCAAACAGACTCTTACCACGCATATTGGCGTAACTGCCTAATTTCTCAAGCGTCACCGGACCAATCTCACGACGCGGTGTATTTACAATACGTAGGAAAGCGTTGTCATCATCAGGGTTCACCAACACACGTAAGTAAGCCATGATGTCTTTAATCTCAGCTCTAGCGAAGAAAGAGGTACCACCAGAGATCTTGTAAGGCACGCGGTTCTGCATCAGCGCTTTTTCTATCAAGCGAGATTGGTGGTTACCACGGTAAAGCACTGCGTAATCTTTGTATTCAGTACGGTTCAAAAACTTGTGCGCGATGATCTCGCCAGTAATACGCTCTGCTTCATGCTCTTCATTCTTAGCATTCAGTACCTTAAGCTTTTCACCGTCCGGGATCTCTGAGAACAGTGATTTTTCATAAACGTGTGGGTTGTTAGCGATCAAGATGTTCGCCGCACGTAAGATTCGACTGGTTGAGCGATAGTTTTGCTCGAGTTTGATCAAGCGAAGGTTCGGGTAGTCTTCACCCAGCAACACCAAGTTTTGCGGTTTTGCGCCACGCCATGAATAGATAGATTGGTCATCATCACCTACTACCGTCAAACGACCACGCTCTCCTACTAGTAAACGAACCAACTCATACTGGCTGGTATTGGTATCTTGGTATTCATCGACCAGTAAATAGCGGATACGCGACTGCCAGCGCTCACGCACTTCTTGATTAGTTTTCAGTAGTAATACCGGCATCGCAATCAAATCATCAAAATCGAGCGCGTTGTATGCCTTCATCTGTTTCTGGTACATCTCAAAACAGAATGCAAAAAGCTGTTCTTGTTCGCCTTGAGCTCGAGCTTTCGCCTGATCTGGCGTCAGCATGTCATTCTTCCAATTCGAAATCGCACTCATCAATGCACGCAATAAATCTTTATCGCCATCGATCTGTCTCTCTGTTAGCT
Source organism: Vibrio sp. 10N.286.55.E10 (assembly GCF_002872555.1). Taxonomy (NCBI): domain Bacteria; kingdom Pseudomonadati; phylum Pseudomonadota; class Gammaproteobacteria; order Vibrionales; family Vibrionaceae; genus Vibrio; species Vibrio sp. 10N.286.55.E10. The sequence continues at coordinate 8,952 of NZ_MCSD01000013.1, read as the reverse complement.
CTTTTAACAGAGCTAACTGGTCTTGGTCATCAAACAGAGAGAAGCCAGCTTTTAAGCCCAGTGCTTTGTACTCGCGACGAATAATAGTTAGGCCCATGGTGTGAAACGTCGAAACAATAAGTCCTTTCGCTTCCCCTTTACCCAGAGTTTGTCCAACACGCTCTTTCATCTCACGTGCCGCTTTATTGGTAAAAGTTACCGCTGCAATATTACGCGCCTTATAGCCACACTCTTGAACCAAGTAAGCGATCTTATTCGTGATAACACGTGTTTTACCGGATCCAGCGCCCGCTAATACTAAGCAGGGCCCCGAAACATATTTCACGGCTTCATCTTGTCTTGGGTTCAGTTTCATTTGGTTCTCAATTTGGTCTAGAGGAGCGAATTAAATTGCGCGCTTATAATAATGCTGCAACACCTCGAATGCTACGTTCTCTTATACAAGATTTTTACGCTGCTTGTGTAAAACTTTGTTGCACATGTGTGTGGTTCTTAGGCTATAATGAATGAACGTTCATTCACTGGTGATGGAATAATGACAACTCATGCACCTCGGGATAAACGCCAGCAAATACTTTCTGCAGCTGAAAAGCTAATTGCAGAGGTCGGTTTCCAAGGCCTTTCAATGCAAAAATTAGCCAAAGAAGCGGGAGTGGCTGCAGGCACTATCTATCGCTACTTCGATGATAAAGAGCACTTGATAGAAGATGTTCGAATGCTCGTGACTCAAAGAGTAGCTGATGCTGTTCAAGAAGGGGTTAATGATTCGGATCCAATTAAACAACGCTACCGTACTATGTGGTTGAACATATGGAACTTAGCAGGAACGAATTTAGCCGCAATAAAAAATCGAGTTCAGTATGACTCTCTACCCATCACAAATAGCCTAAACTTCAGGGAACTAGAACGTAAAATGTTTGCCCAAGTTGAGCTGCTATTTAATGAGGGGAAGGAACAAGGATTGTTTAAACCACTTAACAATGAAGTATTAGGTGGATTGAGCTTGGCGGCTAGTGTTTCTCTAGCACGCAAGCATTCTTTAGGATTTTACCAACTTGATGAGGCAGAACTAGAATCTGCAATCGAAGCCAGTTGGGACGCAATAATTAAACACTAGATCGGAGTTTTGACCATAATGAAAAAGTGGACTTTCTTCATGTTACTCATCGCTGTACTACTTTTCGGCAGCGTTATTGGGTTTAACATGTTCAAACAACAAAAAATTGCTGAGTATATGGCCAACCGCCCTGAACCAGAGTTTCCAGTAACGGTAACTGAAGTTCAGCCGATCGACTGGGTTCCAGTGATTGAAGCTATCGGCTTCATCGAACCTAACCAAGGTGTGACACTAGCGAACGAGACCAGTGGTGTTATTGACCAGATCTCTTTCGAGTCAGGTACTGATGTTAAGAGTGGTCAGCAACTGGTGCGTCTTGATTCTGACGTAGAGAAAGCAAACCTAAAGAGTTCTGAAGCTCGTTTGCCTGCTGCGAAAGCAAAATACAAGCGTTACCAAGGTCTATTCAAGAAAGGTTCTATCTCTAAAGAAGCGTACGATGAAGCAGAAGCGAACTACTTCTCTCTATCTGCTGACATTGAAAGCCTAAAAGCATCGATCGAGCGTCGTGAAATTCGCGCGCCATTCGACGGTACTGTTGGTATTCGTAACGTATACCTAGGCCAATACCTACAATCGGGTACCGATATCGTTCGTTTAGAAGATACCAGTGTGATGCGTCTGCGCTTCACAGTTTCTCAAACAGATATCTCTCGTATCAATGTTGGTCAGGCTATCGACATCTTTGTTGATGCTTACCCAGAGACACCGTTTGAAGGCTCTATCAGTGCAATTGAACCAGCTGTAAGCATCCAAAGTGGTCTTATCCAAGTTCAAGCAGACATTCCAAACAATGATGGCAAGCTTCGTAGCGGTATGTTCGCTCGCGCTAACATCATTCTGCCTAAACTAGAGAACCAAGTAACTCTGCCTCAAACGGCGATTACTTTCACTCTATACGGTGACAATGTTTACATCCTGACTGAAGAAGACGGCATTCAACGTGTTGCTCAACATGTTGTAAAAGTAGGTGAGCGTACAGCTGATATTGCACACATCCTTGAAGGCGTTAAAGCCGGCGATACGGTTGTAACTTCTGGCCAAGTACGTCTAAGTAACGGTGCCAAAGTTAAGGTTGTTGAAAGTGATGCAATCACTCCACCATCTGAAACACCTAAGCTGTAACTGGAGGCACAATGCGCTTTACTGATGTTTTTATTAAACGTCCAGTTCTAGCGGTATCCATCAGCTTTTTGATTGCGCTGCTTGGCTTACAAGCAATCTTCAAAATGCAGGTGCGTGAATACCCTGAAATGACGAATACCGTCGTAACCGTAACCACGAGTTACTACGGTGCAAGTGCCGATCTTATCCAAGGCTTTATCACCCAGCCCCTCGAACAGGCTGTGGCTCAAGCGGATAACATCGACTATATGACTTCTTCTTCTGTGCTCGGTAGTTCTACTATTACCGTGAACATGAAGTTGAACACCGACCCGAATGCGGCGCTGTCTGACATACTGGCCAAGACTAACTCGGTGCGTTCTCAGCTTCCTAAAGAAGCCGAAGATCCAACCGTAACCATGTCTACCGGTTCAACGACAGCTGTACTCTACATTGGTTTTACCAGTGATGAGTTGGTGTCGAGCCAAATTACCGACTACCTAGAGCGTGTAATCAACCCGCAACTATTCACGGTAAATGGTGTATCTAAAGTCGACCTTTATGGTGGTATGAAATACGCACTGCGCGTATGGCTAGATCCATCAAAAATGGCAGCTGTTAACCTAACTGCTACTGATGTTATGTCGGTATTGAATGCCAACAACTACCAGTCAGCGACAGGTCAAGCTACTGGCGAATTCGTTCTTTATAACGGCAGTGCCGATACACAAGTATCAAACACTGAAGAGTTAGAGAACTTAGTCGTTAGAAGTGGTGAAGGTGAGATTATCCGTCTGTCTGACATCGCTAAGGTTTCTCTAGAGAAAAGCCACGACGTTTATCGTGCAAGTGCGAACGGTCAGGAGGCGGTTGTTGCAGCAATTAATGCGGCACCAAGTGCGAACCCAATCAACATCGCTGCAGATGTACTTGAGCTTCTTCCTCAGCTAGAGAAGAACCTTCCAAGCAACATCTCAATGAACGTAATGTACGATTCAACCATTGCGATTAACGAGTCAATTCAAGAAGTTATCAAGACAATTCTTGAAGCGGCATTAATCGTATTAATCGTAATCACATTGTTCTTAGGTTCATTCCGAGCGGTACTGATCCCTATCGTTACTATCCCACTATCTCTGATTGGTGTGGCAATGGTAATGCAGGCGATGGGCTTCTCTTGGAACCTGATGACACTACTGGCAATGGTACTCGCCATCGGTCTGGTGGTAGATGATGCGATCGTGGTACTTGAGAACGTCGACAGGCATATCAAGCTCGGGGAGTCCCCTTTCCGCGCTGCGATCATCGGTACTCGCGAAATTGCGGTTCCTGTTATCGCAATGACACTAACGTTAGGTGCGGTATACGCTCCAATCGCGATGATGGGCGGTATCACGGGCTCGCTATTTAAAGAGTTCGCATTGACCCTAGCCGGTTCTGTATTTGTATCAGGTATCGTTGCACTAACGCTATCACCAATGATGTGTTCAAAAATGCTAAAAGCTCACGCTGAGCCGAGCAAGTTTGAGCAGAAAGTTCATAGCGTTTTGGATGGCATGACTAACCGTTACGAGCGTATGCTTGGCGCGGTTATGAACCACCGTCCAGTGTTCATAGGTTTTGCGATCATTGTATTTGCAAGCTTGCCGATGCTGTTTAAGTTCATCCCTAGTGAATTAGCGCCTTCAGAAGATAAAGGTGTAATCATGCTGATGGGTACGGCACCATCTAATGCGAACTTAGACTTCATGCAAAATACCATGAACGACGTAAACAAGATTCTGTCTGATCAGCCAGAAGTCGCTTACGCGCAGGTGTTCACAGGAGTTCCTAATGCAAACCAAGCGTTTGGTATTGCATCTATGGTTCCTTGGAGTGAGCGTGAAGCAAGCCAATCTGAGGTAGCAAACCGCGTTGGTGGTTTGGTGAAAGATGTGCCTGGAATGGCAGTAACAGCCTTCCAAATGCCAGAGCTACCAGGTGCGGGTTCGGGTCTTCCAATTCAGTTTGTTATTACAACACCAAACAGTTTTGAGAGCTTATTCCAAATCACCACTGACATTTTGACTGATGTAGCGACAAACCCACTATTCGTATACTCGGATCTCGATCTGAACTACGACTCAGCAACGATGAAAGTACACATCGACAAGGATAAAGCGGGCGCATACGGCGTAACCATGCAAGATATCGGTATCACGCTAGGTACCATGATGTCAGATGGCTACGTAAACCGTATCGACTTGAATGGTCGTTCTTACGAGGTTATCCCTCAGGTTGAACGTAAATTCCGTTTGAACCCAGAATCGATGAATAACTACTACGTACGTGCTGCGGACGGTAATGCTGTCCCATTAGGCAGTTTGATTACGATTGATGTTGTGGCAGAGCCTCGCTCTCTTCCTCACTTCAACCAATTGAACTCAGCTACGATTGGTGCAGTACCTGCTCCAGGCGCTGCAATGGGTGATGCAATTGCATGGTTTGAAGACACGGCGGCGAATAAGCTTCCAAGTGGCTACAACCACGATTACATGGGTGAAGCACGTCAATACGTAACTGAAGGTAGCGCACTTTACGCGACCTTTGGTCTAGCACTGGCTATCATCTTCTTGGTACTAGCGATTCAATTCGAATCTCTGAAAGATCCATTGGTTATCATGGTATCTGTACCACTGGCGATCTGTGGTGCCCTAATAGCTCTGGCTTGGGGTGCGGCAACAATGAACATCTACTCGCAAGTAGGTTTGATCACCTTAGTCGGCCTAATTACCAAGCACGGTATCTTGATCTGTGAAGTTGCAAAAGAAGAACAGTTGCATCATCACAAGACTCGTATCGAAGCGGTAATGGAAGCTGCGAAGGTTCGTCTTCGTCCAATCCTGATGACAACAGCTGCGATGATCGCGGGTCTAATCCCACTGATGTACGCAAGTGGTGCGGGTGCAGCTCAGCGCTTTAGTATTGGTATCGTAATCGTTGCTGGTCTAGCGATTGGTACTATCTTCACGCTATTTGTACTGCCAGTGATTTACAGCTACTTGGCTGAAAAACACAAGCCTCTACCTGTATTTGTAGAAGACAAAGACCTAGAAAAGCTAGCTCGCATCGATGAAGCAAAAGCGGCACACAGAGAATTAGCTGATAATAAGTAATCGCTAAGTCGTATTAACAATAAAAAGGCTACTTCGGTGGCCTTTTTTTATACGCCATAGGCGACATCTCAAGTGTGATTAAATAGAATAGTGGTAAATATTCAGGAGTTTTAATTGATATGTTTGATCCAAAAAAACTAGAGCAGATTGCTAAGCAGATCCACGATTCTATGCCTCAACCAGTAAAAGAGCTTGGTTCAGACGTAGATCAAAAAGTTCGCCAAGTTATCCAAGGCCAACTAAACAAGCTAGACGTTGTGAGCCGTGAAGAGTTTGATGTTCAAACACAAGTACTGCTTCGCACTCGCCAAAAGCTAACTGAAATGGAACAAAAGCTAGCTGACTTAGAAGCAAAGATTGCCGATAAGTAAGCGCAAAGCAAGAAAACTGAAAGGGTTGGTGTGAAAACGCCAACCCTTTTGTATTTCTGAGGATCAATCAAGACCTGAAAGTCGACGAAGACTGATCAAGCAATGTTCATTTGATTGATTTTTAAGACTTTGTTACTAAAAGCAAAAAGGCTTGGTCAACGGCGACCAAGCCTTTTTATTAGATGTTGTGTTGCTTACTTATAACTCCAACCTGTAAGGAGTTAGTGATACTGCTTCGCTTTTTCTGCAAATTTATCAGTATCTAAGCGACTAATTAACCGCCTACAGCGATACGCTTCATGTCGCTCATGTAGCTACGTAGCTCTTCACCAATGTACTCTACAGGGTGGTTACGGATAGCTTCGTTTACTTCAATTAGCTTAGCGTTATCCACTTGGTTAGATGCTTCACCTAGACCGCGGCCGATTACGTCAGTTGCTACTGAAGGCATGAACTTCTCACGTAGTAACGGTGTTGCTACATTAGCGAATAGGTAGTTACCGTACTCAGCAGTATCTGAGATTACAACGTTCATTTCGTAAAGACGCTTACGAGCAACTGTGTTTGCGATTAGTGGAAGCTCATGTAGAGATTCGTAGTAAGCAGACTCGTCTATGATGCCTGATGCAGTCATAGCTTCGAATGCTAGCTCAACACCTGCACGAACCATAGCAACCATTAGGATACCGTTGTCGAAGTACTCTTGCTCTGAGATTTCTACGTCAGAAGCTGGGTAGTTTTCGAATGCCGTTTCGCCTGTCTCTTCACGCCAGCCTAGTAGGTTCACGTCATCGTTCGCCCAGTCAGCCATCATAGTGCTCGAGAAGTGACCAGAGATGATGTCATCCATGTGCTTGTTGTAAAGCGGACGCATTAGGTCTTTAAGCTCTTCAGAAAGCTCAAACGCTTTAACTTTAGCTGGGTTAGATAGACGATCCATCATGTGAGTTACGCCACCAAACTTAAGTGCTTCAGTGATCGTTTCCCAACCGTACTGTAGAAGCTTGCCTGCGTAGCCAGGTTCGATACCATCAGCAATCATCTTCTCGTAAGATACGATAGAACCCGCTTGTAGCATGCCACAAAGGATAGTTTGCTCACCCATAAGGTCAGATTTAACTTCCGCAACGAAAGAAGACTCTAGGCAACCTGCACGGTGACCACCAGTACCTGCAGCCCAAGCTTTAGCGATATCCCAGCCCTCACCTTTAGGGTCATTCTCTGGGTGAACAGCAATCAGTGTTGGTACACCGAAACCACGCTTGTACTCTTCGCGAACTTCAGAACCAGGACACTTAGGAGCAACCATTACAACCGTAAGGTCAGAACGTAACTGCATGCCTTCTTCAACAACGTTAAAGCCGTGAGAGTAACCAAGTGCAGCACCTTCTTTCATTAGAGGCATTACAGTTTCAACAACATTTGTATGTTGCTTGTCTGGAGTAAGGTTGATTACTAGGTCTGCTTGAGGGATTAGCGTTTCGTAGCTACCTACAACAAAGCCATTTTCATCAGCATTTTTGAATGATTGACGCTTCTCATCAATTGCTGCTTGGCGTAGAGCGTAAGATACGTCTAGACCAGAATCACGCATGTTTAGACCTTGGTTTAGGCCTTGAGCACCACAACCAACAATTACGATTTTCTTACCTTCAAGAAATTCAGCTTCTGTCGCGAATTCTTCACGATCCATAAAGCGGCAACGACCTAGTTGGTCTAGTTGTTCACGAAGGTTTAATGTATTGAAATAGTTAGCCATTGTAGGGCACTCCTTTAAAAATAAGTCCGTAAGGTCGATATCTCTCTATCGAATGACTTCATACTAAAACAGACACTCCGTTGCTGAAAGTGATATATTCACAATTAGTTATTGCAATAAATGCAACATGGAAACGATCACAGAACATGAACATAAAATCTCTACAATTATTTATACATTTATGTGATAGCAAGAGTTTCAGCAAAACAGCTGCTGCTATGCACGTCAGTCCTTCAGCGCTAAGCCGTCAGATACAAAAGCTTGAAGAAGAAACGGGGCAAGAATTGCTTATCAGAGATAACCGCAGTGTTGATCTCACTCCAGCAGGAAAGCATCTATTGCCAGTAGCATTAAGCATCGTTGGAGAGTGGCAGCAATACAATCTTCATTTGAAAGGTGGAGAGCAAGAGCTTAAAGGTGAGATCCGTATATTTTGTTCAGTAACAGCTAGCTACAGTCACTTACCTGAACTAATTACTGAATTCAGAGCCATTCACCCGTATATTGAATTCAAGCTCTCTACGGGCGATCCTGCTCAATCTATCGACAAAATATTAAATGATGAAGCGGATATTGCTATCTCGGCGAAGCCGGACATCCTTCCTTCAAGGTTAGAATTCGAAACGATTAGCGATATACCACTATCCGTCATAATTCCATCAGGTGTCAGCAGCTTTAGCCAGCAACTTCAGTCTGACAAGCCAAACTGGAATGAAGTGCCTTTTATCATCCCTGAAGCGGGTACGGCGCGTGAACGTGCCAATGCATGGTTCAAAAAGATGAAGATAAAACCCAACATATACGCGCAAGTTTCAGGCCATGAGGCGATAGTGAGTATGGTGGCGCTAGGTTGTGGGGTAGGAATTGCACCTGATGTGGTGATTAACAATAGCCCTGTAAGAGATAAAGTCGACCGCTTAAAGATAGAACCCATCAAACCCTTTGAGTTGGGTGTTTGCTGCAAGAGAGCACAGTTAGAAAACCCATTAATTAGAGCATTTTGGCAGGTCGCCGAAGGAAAATATCTGCAAGACTAAAGAATATATAAGTGGTAACAAACGGGGATAGAGTCACAGATAAAGAGCACGTTAGTGCTCTTTTTGTTTTTCTAAACGACAGATATGAAAAAAGCCCGCTGATTTCTCAGCGGGCTTTTCAATGGTGGTGGAGGGATAGGGATTTGAACCCTAGAACCGCTATTAACGGTTGCCGGTTTTCAAGACCGGTGCTTTCGACCACTCAGCCATCCCTCCAACAAATTGTCATCAACAGATTTGTGCACTGTTGAGGTTGTTACTTGCTATGCAAATAACGAAATTAAAGCCTGGCGATGTCCTACTCTCACATGGGGAAGCCCCACACTACCATCGGCGCTATTGTGTTTCACTTCTGAGTTCGGCATGGAATCAGGTGGGTCCACAATGCTATGGTCGCCAAGCAAATTTT